>NZ_JBHUWD010000030.1:0-61578 GCF_042670205.1 Luteimicrobium sp. NPDC057192
TGTAACAATTTAAAATAAACATCCTCCAAGCAATGTAATAGTCGATGGCGTTCCCACCCGGAGGGCCTTTGGTCCCGCGTACGGGCCGACGGGGCGCCACCGGCGCCCGGTCGGCCCGGTCATCACCCGCCACGTACGAAAGCAGAGCCCCGATGACGGAGCAGCAGCTCGCCCCCCACCCGCCCGAGGCCGCGTCGTCCGACGACGGCGACGGGACGTCGCCCTCGCGGCGCACCCGCCCGCTGGGGCCCGACTCCCACGCCCGCCGGTTCTCGCCCGGCTGGGTCGCGAAGCTCATCCTCGTCGGGCTCGTCGACGCCCTGGGCCTCTACGGCATCGTCGCGGCGGCCGGGGTCGAGAGCTGGTGGATCGTCGTCTTCCTGGTCGCGGCGCTCGCGGCGGTCAACTGGGCCTATTTCTCGCGGCGCGCGATCCCCGCGAAGTACCTCGTTCCCGGGCTGCTGTTCCTCCTCGTCTACCAGCTCTTCGTGATGGCGTACACGGGGTACATCGCGTTCACGAACTACGGCGACGGCCACAACTCCACCAAGTCCGACGCGATCTCCGCGATCGAGACGCAGAACCAGGTGCGGGTCGAGGGCTCGCCCTCCTTCCCCGTGAGCGTCGTGAGCCGTGGGGACGAGCTCGGCCTCGCCGTCGTGCAGGACGGGCAGGCGGAGGTCGGCACGGCCGACGAGCCGCTCGCGCCCGCCGACGGCGCCACGGTCTCCGGTACGAAGGTCACGGCGATCCCCGGCTGGCAGGTCCTGGCGTTCGCGGACATCGCGGGCCGCGCGCAGGACGTCACGGATCTCGCGGTGCCCGTCTCCGAGGACTCCGCGGACGGCACGCTCCGCACCCAGAACGGCTCGACGGCGTACGTGTTCACGCCGGTCATGCAGTACGACGAGAAGACCGACACCTTCACCAACACGAAGACCGGCGAGACGTACACGGCGAGCGACCACGGCAACTTCGTCTCGGCGAAGGGCGAGCGGCTCGAGCCGGGCTGGCGGGTGACGGTCGGCTGGGAGAACTTCACGAAGATGTTCACGGACTCCCGGCTGTCCGGGATCTTCGTGAAGGTGACGCTGTGGACGTTCGCGTTCGCGTTCCTGTCGGTCGCGACGACGTTCTTCCTCGGACTGTTCCTCGCGTTGGTCTTCAACGACCCGCGGGTGCGGGGGCGCAAGATCTACCGGTCGCTGCTGATCCTCCCGTACGCGTTCCCGGGCTTCCTCGCGGCGCTCGTGTGGAGCGGCATGCTCAACTCGAAGTTCGGGTTCATCAACCAGGTGATCCTGGGCGGCGCGAACATCGACTGGCTCGGCGACCCGTGGCTCGCCAAGTTCTCGGTCCTCGCCGTGAACCTCTGGCTGGGCTTCCCGTACATGTTCCTCATCTGCACGGGCGCGCTCCAGTCGATCCCGGGTGACGTCATGGAGTCGGCACGCGTCGACGGCGCCGGCCCGTTCCGCGCGTTCCGCTCGATCACGCTCCCGCTCCTCATGGTGAGCGTCGCGCCGCTGCTGATCTCGAGCTTCGCGTTCAACTTCAACAACTTCACGCTCATCTACCTGCTCACCGGCGGCGGACCGGACTTCGTGGGCGCGCCGATCCCGGTCGGCAGCACCGACATCCTCATCTCGATGGTGTACTCGGTCGCCTTCGGGACGGGGTCCAACGACTACGGCCTCGCGAGCGCCGTGTCGATCCTCATCTTCATCGTCGTCGGGCTGATCTCGTGGCTCGGCTTCCGCCGCACGCGCACCCTCGAGGAGCTCTGACATGGCCGCCATGCAGCCGACCCGCACCCCGATCGTCCGCGTCGACGGCACCGACGACGGCGGCGGCCCCGTCAACGACACGCGTCTGCGCGGCGCCCGGTGGTGGAAGGAGGTCGGCTGGCGTCACGTCGTGGGCGTCGTCGTCATCATCTACTGCGTCCTGCCGCTGCTGTACGTGCTGTCGGCGGCGCTCAACCCGGGTGGCAGCCTGACGGGCTCGAACGACCTGTTCTCGACGGTGAGCTTCACGAACTTCACGGAGCTGTTCCACCGCGGGTTCGGACGGTGGGCGGCGAACTCGCTCATCATCTGCTCGGTGACGGCGATCGGCACGGTCCTCATGGGGGCAGCCGCGGCGTACGCGTTCTCGCGCTACCGGTTCCGCGGGCGGCGCTCGACCCTCACGGGCCTCCTGCTGGTGCAGATGTTCCCGCAGATGCTCGCCGCGGTCGCGATCTTCCTCCTGCTCCTGCAGCTCAAGGACGTCTTCCCGGTCCTCGGTCTCAACTCGATCCCGGGCCTGATCGCCGTCTACCTCGGCGGGGCGCTCGGCGTGAACACGTTCCTGCTCTACGGGTTCTTCAACACGGTGCCCAAGGAGCTCGACGAGGCCGCCCGCATCGACGGGGCGAGCCACGGCCAGGTCTACTGGACGATCATCATGCCGCTCGTGACCCCGATCCTCGTGGTCGTGGGGCTGCTGTCCTTCATCAGCACCTACGGCGAGTTCTTCATCGCGAGCACCGTGCTGCAGTCGAACAGCAAGTTCACGCTCGCGATCGGGCTGTACCAGTGGGCGTCGGACGAGCGCAACGCGCCGTGGGGCCTGTTCGCCGCCGGTGCCGTGCTCGCCGCGATCCCCGTGGTCCTGCTGTTCCTGTTCCTGCAGAAGTACATCGTGGGTGGTCTGACGTCGGGGTCGGTCAAGGGATGACCGCCACGACCACGAGCGCGCCCGCACCGGGTCTCGGCGTCGGGCGCGCCGGCCGGACGCGCGTCCTGACCGAGCTGCCCCACCACGACGGCTCCGAGGCCTACGTGCCGGACGGCGCGCCCGCTCTCGGCGACGTCGTCCCGGTCCGCGTCCGAGTCCCGCACGGACCCGACGCGCCCGGCGACGAGGACGTGTGGGTCCGCGTCGTCCAGGACGGTGAGCCGCGGCTGGTCCAGGCGCGGCCCGAGCGCCGGGACGAGCACGAGACCTGGTTCGTGGCCGACGTCGTCGCCCACAACCCGGTGACGTCGTACCGGTTCTTCTTCGGCCCGTCGACGCGCCCGGGCGGGCACCGCTGGCTCACGGGCCGCGGCGTCGCGACGCGCGACGTGCCCGACGCGTCGGACTTCCGGCTCAGCACCCACGCGCCCGCGCCGGGCTGGGGGACGGGCTCGTTCGTCTACCAGGTCTTCCCGGACCGGTTCGCGCGGTCGGGCCGCGCCGACGCGCACGACGTCCCCGACTGGGCCGAGCCGCGGTCCTGGGGCGACCCGGTCGACGGCTTCGGCCCGGGGGCGGGCCGACAGCTCTACGGCGGCGACCTCTGGGGGGTCGGGGAGCACCTCGACCACCTCGAGCGGCTCGGCGTCGACGTCCTCTACCTCACGCCGACGTTCCCGGGGCGGTCCAACCACCGCTACGACGCCACGACGTTCGACCGGATCGACCCGCTGCTGGGCGGCGACGAGGCCCTCGCCGAGCTCGCCCGGGCCGTGCACGCCCGTGGCATGCGGATCATGGGCGACCTCACGACCAACCACACGGGCGTCGGGCACGAGTGGTTCCGGCGCGCCCTCGCGGAGCCGTCCTCGCCCGAGCGCGACTACTACTACTGGACGCCCGACGGGCACGTCGGGTGGCTCGGCCACGCCAGCCTCCCCAAGCTCAACTACGGCGCCGACGGCCTGGCGCCGCGGCTCGTGCGCGGCCCGGGCTCCGTCGTCGGGCGGTGGCTGGGCGGCGACGGCGACCTCGACGCGGGCCTCGACGGGTGGCGCATCGACGTCGCCAACATGACGGGCCGGTACCGGGACGCCGACCGCGCGCACGCCGTGGCGCGCGAGATCCGCGCCACGATGGCGGCCGTGCGGCCCGACGCGCTCCTGGTCGGCGAGCACTTCCACGACTCCGGCGCGGACGCACAGGGCGACGGCTGGCACGCCGTCATGAACTACTCGGCCTTCACGAGGCCGCTGTGGTCGTGGCTCGCGCCGCAGGGCGCGGTGCGCTCGCTCGAGCTCCCCGGCCCCATCGCCCGCCGGGACGGCCGCGCGACCGTCGCCACGATGCGGGAGTTCGCGTCCGCCGTGCCGTGGGCGGTCACGAGGTCGCAGTGGAACATGCTCGCGTCCCACGACACGCCGCGCCTGCGGACGATCGCCGGCGGCGCCGACCTCGCGCACGCCGCCGCGACGATGCTGTTCACCTACCCGGGCACCCCGGTCGTGTTCGCGGGCGACGAGCTGGGGCTCGAGGGCCGCAACGGGGAGGAGTCGCGCACGCCCATGCCGTGGGACCGCCCCGGCGACCGGGACGAGACCACGTTCGCGCACTACGCGACGCTCGCCCGCCTGCGGCGCTCGAGCCGCGCCCTCCGTGAGGGCGGGCTGCGCTGGGTCGTGGTCGACGACGACGCCGTCGCCTACGTCCGGGAGACCGCGGACGAACGGGTCCTCGTGCTCGTGGCGCGGGCTCCCTGGCCCGGGGTGGCGGTGCCGGCGGGCACGCTGCTCGGGCCCGACGCTCCCGAGACGCTGCTCGGCGACACCCCGCTCCGGGTCTCCGGCTCGGGCGCCGACCGTGTGCTCGAGCTCCCGGGCGACGGCCCGGCCGCTTTCGTGTGGCGGCTCGCGTGACGGCCGGCACGGGCGCGCCCGAGGTCCTGGTCGCGGGGCCCGTGTCGTGGAACGAGATCGTGCACCTCGACGCGCTGCCGGACGCCGCGCCGCACACCGTCTTCGCGAACGGCTCCTACCGCACGGTCGGCGGCACGTCCGCCGGCAAGGCGCTCAACCTCGCGGCCCTCGGCCGTCGCGTCCTGCTGCGGACCGTGCTCGGCGACGACGACGCCGGCCGGTCCGCGCGCGCCGCGCTCGACGTCCCGGGCCTCGAGCTCGCGGCCGCGCCGGCCTCGGACGGACGGACCGAACGGCACCTCAACCTCATGGGAGCCGGCTCGGAGCGGCTCTCGGTGTACCTCCACGCGCCGTCCGACGTGCCCACCACCGACCCGGGCTGGGAGCGGACGCTCGCCGCGCTCGACCAGGCGCGCGCCGTCGTCGTGGACCTCGCGCCGCACGCGCAGCCCCTGCTCGCGGAGGCAGCCCGCCGGGGTGTGCCGGTCTGGGCCGACGTGCACGACTGGGACGCGCGGTCGGCGTTCCACCGGCCGTGGGTGGAGGCGGCGGCGTCCCTGTTCCTCAGCTCCGAGCGGCTGCCCGAGTACCGGGCGCTCATGAGCGAGCGTGTCGCGGCGGGCGCCCGCCTCGTCGTCTGCACGCACGGCGCCGACGGCGCGACCGCGCTGGACGCCGACGGCCGGTGGTACGAGGTCGACGCGGTCCCCGTGGAGCGCGTGGTCGACACGAACGGAGCCGGTGACGGGTTCGTCGCCGGGTTCCTCGACGCCCACCTCGACGGGGCCGACGTCCCGGAGGCGCTCGCGGCCGCGGCACGTCACGCGGCCGCCGTCGTCACGAGCGAGGCGCTCGCTCCGGCATGACGGCTCCGGCATGATGGCCGGGTGAGCGAACCCGACCCCGCGTCCTTCGTCGAGGCGGGCACGCGGCCGTGAGCCTCGACCGGGTCGCGATCCTGTCCGACGTCCACGGCAACCTCACCGCGCTCGAGGCCGTGCTCGACGACGTCGCGTCGCGCGGCATCACCACCGTCGTCAACCTGGGCGACATCGCGGGCAAGGGCCCACGGGGGAGCGCCGCGGTCGACCGGGTCCGTGAGGCGTGCGCCGTGAACGTCCGCGGCAACTGGGACGACTTCCTCCCGCGCACGCCGGCCGACGCGTCCGAGGGCATGCGGTGGTGGCACGACGAGCTCCACGCCGACCAGCGCGCCTGGCTCGGCGGCCTCCCGCTCAGCCACGACCTCGTCCTCAGCGGGCGGCGGGTCCGCCTGTTCCACGCGTCGGCGACGAGCGTGCACGTCCGGGTGCACCGCCACCACACCGACGCCGAGCGCGACGGCATGTTCGCGGCGACCGCGCTCACCGGCGACGGCCCGGCTCCCGACCTCGTCGGGTACGGCGACATCCACGCCGTGTACGTCGACGAGCGCGATGGCCGCACCCTCTTCAACGTCGGGAGCGTGGGGAACCCGCTCGACGAGCCGGTGCCGAGCTACGTCGTCCTGTCGGGAGTCCTCGGCGGGACCGACGAGGCGCCCTTCCACCTCGACGTCGTCCGCGTCCCGTACGACGTCGACGCCGAGGTCGCCGTCGCCCACCGGTTCGACATGCCCGAGGTCGCTCCCTGGGAGGTCGAGCTGCGCACGGGCCTCTACCGCGGGCTCCAGGGTTCGTCGTCCCCAGCCGGTTGAGGGCAGCGCGCGGGACGTCGTTAGTGTGTGACCGTGCACACGAACCCGCTGCGTCCCGCCGCCGGGGCTCCCGTGGCGGGCTACGACGACGCCGCCGAGGAGCGCTGGCTCCCCGAGCCCCCCAAGTCGAGCGCCCGGACCGCGTTCGAGCGTGACCGGGCGCGCCTCGTCCACTCGTCCGCGCTGCGCCGGCTCGGCGCCAAGACGCAGGTCCTGGGCCCCGGGACGGACGACTTCGTCCGGACCCGGCTCACGCACACGCTCGAGGTCGCGCAGGTCGGGCGCGAGCTCGGCAAGGCGCTCGGCTGCGACCCCGACGTCGTCGACAGCGCGTGCCTCGCGCACGACCTCGGGCACCCGCCCTTCGGACACAACGGCGAGCGCGCGCTCGCCGAGGTCGCCGCCGACATCGGCGGATTCGAGGGCAACGCCCAGACCCTGCGGCTCCTCACGCGGCTCGAGCCCAAGCGTCTCGCGCCCGACGGACGCTCCGTCGGGCTCAACCTCACGCGTGCGACCCTCGACGCCGCCACCAAGTACCCGTGGGGACCGGGGGAAGGGCCGCGCCGCCCCGACGGGACCCCCACGCCCAAGTTCGGCGTGTACGACGACGACCGCGAGGTCTTCGCGTGGCTGCGGGACGGCGCGCCCGGCGGCCCCGACAGCCGCGCCCGCTGCATCGAGGCCGACGTCATGGACCTCGCCGACGACATCGCCTACAGCGTCCACGACGTCGAGGACGCGGTCGTGGGCGGGCGGCTCGACCTCGCGGTGCTCGGGGAGGGGGAGGCGCAGGCGCGCGTCGTCGAGGCCGTCCACGCTTGGTACGGGCGCCAGTTCGACGCCGCGGCGCTCGAGGCCGCGATCGAGCGGCTCCTCGCCACGGGCGACCTGGTGACCGGCTTCGACGGCTCGCGGCGCGCGCTCGCGACCCTCAAGGACGCCACGAGCCAGCTCATCGGACGCTTCAGCCGCGCCGCCCAGCACGCCACCCGCGAGGCGTACGGCGACGGCCGGCTCACGCGCTACGCCGCGCGGCTCGTCGTCCCCGACGAGACCACCGCCGAGATCCTCGTCCTCAAGGGCGTGGCCGTCGCGTACGTCATGGCGCCGCGCGAGGCCGAGCCGCTCTACCTGCGCCAGCGCGAGATCGTCGCGGACCTCGCGCGGGTGCTGCACGAGCGGGCGCCGTCGTCGCTCGAGACGCACTTCGCCGAGGACTTCGCGGCCGCGTCCGACGACGCCGCCCGGCTGCGGGTCGTCGTCGACCAGGTCGCGGCGCTCACCGACCTGTCCGCGATGCAGCTCCACGCCCGGCTCGTGCGCGCCTGACCCGACCGGTTCACCCCTCACACCTCCCGGAGGTTCCGTGCACGCCGTCCTGTGGACCGCTCTCGGGGTCACGCTCGCCACCTGGCTGCTGGCCGTCGTCACGCGCGACGCGTCCTGGGTCGACCGGATCTGGTCCGTCGTCCCCGTCGCGTACGCGTGGATCTTCACGGGCACGGGAGGCTGGGACGCCCGTGCGGTGCTCGTCTCCGTGCTCATCACCTGCTGGGGAGCGCGGCTCACGTACAACTTCGCGCGCAAGGGCGGCTACCGCGGCACCGAGGACTACCGCTGGCCGATCCTGAGGCAGCGGATGAAACCCTGGCAGTGGCAGCTGTTCCTCCCGCTGTTCGTCTCCGGGTTCCAGAACGCGCTGCTCGTCGCCATCACGCTTCCGGTCTGGAGCATGGGACGCGTCGCCGAGGGCACCGTCGTCGGGTGGACCTCGTACGCCCCCCTCGACGACGCGACCTTCGCCGTCTCGCCGGCCGACCTGCGGCCCCTCGGCGGGTGGGACGTGGTGCTGGTCGCGCTGTTCGTGCTGTTCCTCGTCGGCGAGACGGTCGCGGACCAGCAGCAGTGGGTCTTCCACCGGCGCAAGCGCGACGCCGCCGCCCGCGGCGAGACGCTCGAGCCCGGCTTCCTCGACACGGGCCTCTTCCGGTGCTCGCGCCACCCCAACTTCTTCTGCGAGCAGGCGCAGTGGTGGGTCGTGTGGCTGTTCGCCGTCGTCGCGCGCGGCGAGGACTGGGGCTGGACGGTGCTGGGCGCCGTCGCGCTGACGGGCCTGTTCGTCGGGTCGACCCGGTTCACGGAGTCGCTCTCCGCGGCCAAGTACCCGGCGTACGCGGACTACCGGCGTCGGACGTCGATGCTCGTCCCGTGGCTCCCGGGGCGCGTCGCCTGAACCTCGCGCGCCGGGCCGGTCACGCCGGCGCGGACGAGTCCTCGTACTCGACGTACGCCGTCTCGACCGAGCACACCCGGCAGCGGAACCACCACACGACCGCCGCCCAGCTGCCGTAGTCGGTACGCCGCGGCTCGAGGTCGACGACGGGGTGCTCGCACATGGCGACTCCTTCGGCAGTTCGGGTGGGGGCGTCAGTCATCCTCGCGCCGGCCACCGACACGAGAGGTCACGTCCTGCACTCGTGACGGATCCCGGGTGCGGTTCGTGACCTCTCGTGCACGGCCGGGCCGCGCCGGGCTCTCGGGAGGTCAGCCGGCGTCCGTCGCCATCCACGCGTCCGAGGCACGCTGCACGTCGGCAGCGGTGATCTCCGGCGCGACGTGGACGAAGAACCAGCGGTGGCCGAACGGGCAGCGCAGCTCCGACTGGCGGAACCCCTCGAACCAGTCCGCGGGCTCGGCGACCGCGGTCGCACCGGAGGCGACCGCGCGGGCGAAGGTCGTGTCGACGTCGGCGGCGCTCGCGAGGTTGACCGTGAACGAGACCGACGACGGCGCCGACGGGTCCGGCGCGGACGACGAGCCCGCGAACGCGGTCGCCACGGTGAACGTGGAGCCGCCGAGGCTGAGGTCCGAGTGGATGATCGTGTCGCCGGCGGTGATCTCGTCGACCAGCTCGGCGCCGAACGCGGCGACGTAGAAGTCGATCGCCGCGCGGGCGTCGTCCACGGTCAGGTTGGGGTGCAGGGTCGAGGACTGCATGGGGAACTCCTCAGGTCGGCCGGAACGGGACGCCTCCATGCTCGTGTGGGCGCGACCTGGCAGTCTTGGAGGAATGCGACAGGTGTTCGACGACGCCCGCGAGCCGGAGCGGGGCGGCCCGCGCTCGACCGACGGCATCGTCGACCCGACCGGGGCCCGTGCGTGGTTCACCCTGGACCGCCGCGCGCCGTCCGCCGACGTCGCGGACGTCGTCGGCTGGTACTGGGTGAGCCACTGGAACCTGGGCGACCGGGCGCACGTCCAGCCCGTCATCGCGCACCCCGTGGTGAACGTCGTCGCCGAGCCGCACGGGTTCGCAGCGCACGGGTTCGTCCCGACCGTCGACGAACGGCGCCTCACCGGCCACGGCGTCGCCGTCGCCGCGATGCTCCGCCCGGGCGCCTTCGCGGTGCTGAGCGGCGGAGACACGCTCGCCCCCGCGCCGCGGGCGTCGTCGGGCGCGAGGCCCCGGACGATGCCCGCCTCCGCGGTGCTCGGCCCGTCCGCGGACGAGGCCGGCGCAGCGGCCGTGGAGGACGGTCTCGCGAGCCGCGTCGACGACGCCGTCGCCCACCTCGACGCGCTGCTGCGCCTTGCCGTGGCCGCACGCCGCGCCGCCTCGGCCGCCCGACGCGCCTGGCGGGACCTCGAGCTCGTGACCGCCGCGGTCGACGCCGCGCGCGACGTCGTCGGGCCGGGGGAGACCGTCGACGTGCTCGCCCGG
This sequence comes from Luteimicrobium sp. NPDC057192, assembly GCF_042670205.1. NCBI lineage: Bacteria > Bacillati > Actinomycetota > Actinomycetes > Micrococcales > Luteimicrobium > Luteimicrobium sp. NPDC057192. Next base: position 10,058 of record NZ_JBHUWD010000030.1, read on the forward strand.
CACCTGGCCGTCTCCGTGCGGGGGCTCCAGCGCGCGTTCGAGCGGGCCGTCGGCGTCGGGCCCAAGTGGGTGCTTCAGCGGCAGCGTGTCCACCGCGCCGCGGAGCTCCTCGCGATCGACCCGGGCCAGGACCTCGCGGCGCTCGCGGAGCACGTCGGGTACTACGACCAGGCGCACTTCACGCGTGACTTCGTGACCGCGACGGGCACCACCCCGGGTGCCTACGCGCGGCGGTGCGCGGCGAGCCTCGCGCTCCTCGGGCCGGGCCGTGTCGCCGACGGCGGTGGTCCGGTGCGCGCGACCGCGGCCACCGCCGCGCGCCTCTAGGATGGTCGGGTGGCAGGCCGGATCCGACGCGAGGACGTGGACGCCGTCCGCGACCGCACACGGATCGAGGAGGTCGTCGGCCAGCACGTGACGCTCCGCACCGCGGGCGTCGGCTCGATGAAGGGCCTGTGCCCCTTCCACGACGAGCGCACCCCCTCGTTCCACGTCCGCCCTCAGGTGGGCCGCTGGCACTGCTTCGGCTGCGGCGAGGGCGGCGACGTCATCTCGTTCGTGCAGAAGGTCGACGGGCTCGGCTTCACGGAGGCCGTCGAGTACCTGGCCGGCCGGGTCGGGATCCAGCTCCGGTACGAGGACGGCGGCGGCCCGCGGACCCGGGAGGAGCCGGGGCGGCGGCAGCGCCTGCTCGACGCGAACCGGCAGGCCGCGGCCTTCTACACCGAGCAGCTCGTGAGCCCCGGCGCGGCCCAGGCGCGGGCGTTCCTCGCGGAGCGCAGCTTCGAGCGCGCGGACGCGGAGACGTTCGGCGTCGGGTACGCACCGCAGGGCTGGGACAACGTCCACCGGCACCTGCGGGCCAAGGGCTTCACGGACGCGGAGCTGCTGGCCGCGGGGCTCGTGACCCAGGGCCAGCGCGGGGTCTACGACCGGTTCCGCGGCCGCCTGGTCTGGCCCATCCGTGACGTCACGGGGGAGGTCGTCGGCTTCGGCGCCCGTCGCCTGTTCGAGGAGGACCAGGGCCCCAAGTACCTCAACACCCCCGAGACCACGCTCTACAAGAAGTCCCAGGTGCTCTACGGGATCGACCTGGCCAAGCGTGAGATCGCCAAGCAGCGCCGCGTCGTCGTCGTCGAGGGCTACACCGACGTGATGGCGGCCCACCTCTCCGGGGTCACGACGGCGGTCGCGACCTGCGGCACCGCCTTCGGCTCGGACCACGCCCGGATCGTGCGGCGGCTGCTCGGGGACACGTCCGCGGGCGGGGGCGTCCAGCTCGCGAGCGGGCAGTCGGTCGGCGGCGAGGTGATCTTCACGTTCGACGGCGACGCCGCGGGCCAGAAGGCGGCGCTGCGCGCGTTCGGCGAGGACCAGCGCTTCTACGCGCAGACCTTCGTGGCCGTCGAGCCGACGGGCAAGGACCCGTGCGAGCTGCGGCTCGCCGGCGGCCCGGGGGCCGTCAAGGCGCTCGTCGACGGGCGCCTGCCGCTCTTCGAGTTCGTCATCCGCTCCACGATCGTCCGCTACGACCTGGCGACGCCCGAGGGCCGCGTCGGGGCGCTGCGCGAGGCGGCGCCCGTCGTCGCCGGGATCCGCGACGCGGCGCTGCGGCCCGAGTACGCGCGCCTGCTCGCGGGCTGGCTCGGCATGGACTCCGACACGGTGCGGCGAGCCGTGTCGTCCGCGAAGCCGCCGCGCCTGGCCCCCGACCGCCCGGTCCCCGACCGGCCCGAGCGTGGGCGCGAGGGCGCGGGCGGACGCCCGGCGTCGTCGGACCGCGAGCCGCCGGCACCGGCCCCCTCACCCGCGCTCGTGCGGCCGAACCCGCGGGACCCCGTGGCGGCGCGCGAGCGTCAGGCGCTCGAGGTGGTCCTCCAGGTGCCGCACGCGCTCGACGCCGCACAGTTCGACGCACTCGGCCCCGAGACGTTCGCCGTCCCCGCATGGCGCGCCGTGCACGACGCCGTCCGCGCGGCGGGCGGGCTGACCGCCGCCGCGGCACAGCCCGAGTCCGCGTGGGTCGAGCTCGTGGGGGAGCAGGCGCCCGAACCGGTGCGCCCGCTCATCACGGAGCTCGCGGTGACCCCGTTGCCCGAGGACCGCCCCGAGGCGCTCGCCTCGTACGCGCAGGGCGTGGTCCGGTCGCTCGTCGACCTCGGGCTCACCCGGCGGATCGCCGACCTGCGGGGGCGGCTGCAGCGCACCGATCCTGTCGCGGACGCCGACGGCTACGCACGGACGTTCCAGGCGCTGCTCGCGCTCGAGCAGGACCGGCGGGTGCTCCGGGAGTCCGTCGCCTGACGGCTGGCGCGGTGCCCGCCGGCTCAGCCGGTGATGCCGTCGAGCATCCCGGCGTCGAACTTCCCGGTCACGAGCTCCTTCGGCACCTTGTCGCCGTCCGGCGGAGCCCAGTACACGAGCTCCCCGTGGACGATGTACCGGTGGATCGGCTGCCAGACCGGGTGGCAGCTCGTCATCGTGAGGAGGCGCTCGGTCGGCTTCTTCGTGCCGGTCGTGTCACCCGGCACCGGCGCGACCTGCTCGCCGTTGCGCCACCCCGTGATGAGGTGCTCCGTGACCGCGTAGACGTACCAGCCGTCCTTGGTCTGGACGATCACCGGGTCGCCGGCCTTGAGCTTGTCGATGTCGTGGAACGGCTTGCCGTACGTGGTGCGGTGCCCGGCGATCGCGAAGTTCCCGATGTCGCCCGGCATCGCGGTGCCGACGTAGTGGCCGATGCCCTTGGTGTCGAGGACCGTCGCCTTGTCCGTGCCCTCGGTGATGGTCTTGGCGTAGTCGTCGCCGAACCGCGGGACGTACAGCGTCGCGAAGGTCGTGAGGAGCTTCGGCTCCTTGTCGACCTTGGGCGCCTTCTTTGAGGCCGTGAGGTACTCCGGCGCCTGGGCCGCGTCATGCGGCTCGTACGCCCAGCCGAGCGACGCGACGTCCTTGGCCTGCGCCTGGGCGGACTGGACGTTCGTCCACCACAGCTCCCAGACGAGGAACAGCCCGAGGATCACGCCGAGCGTGATGAGGATCTCGCCGACCGTCCCGACGACGGCGCCGAACGGCGATCGGCGGGTACGGCGGCGGGCGTGTGCGGTCATGGCTCCTCGTGCGGTCGGGGCGTCGCGCGTCGGTCCCGCGCGACGGACGGCCAGGGCAGCAGGATACGAGACGGTGCTGGTCAGACGCTGGGACCGACCGGATGAAGCGGGACGACGAAGGCCCGGAACCAGGGGTTCCGGGCCTTCGATGGGCTCCTGCGGCTGGACTCGAACCAGCGACCGTCCGGCCTTGCGTCATCGCAGGTCATCGCGGGTCCGTGGTCGCCGGGCGGCGTGGAGCTCGCGGCGTGATCCGCGACCTACTGACGTCCTGGGTGCCCTACTTCTGGGTCCTGGGATGGGCCGGCTGGACGCTCTGGAGCGAGCTGCGCAAGCAGCGTCGCGAGCGCCTGCGCCGCGAGGTCGAGAGGGAGAACCTGTGGCCATGAGCAACCAAAGTTGGGAGACCCTCCGTTCCGAATACCTCACCTCGCTTCGTGCTGCCGGCCGGCGTCCCTTGACGCTGCGACAGCACGAGCACTACCTACGGGTCTTGCGGGCGCACTGCCGGTCGCCGCTCGCGCTGGACCTGGCCACCCTGGAGCGCGCGCTCGCGCGGCCCGATTGGGCACCGGAGACGCGTAAGAGTGCGCGCACGGTGTTCGTGGGCTTCTGCCGGTGGCTGCACGGCATGGGCTACCTCGAGGTAGACCCGTCGCTGCGCCTGCGACCGGTGAGAGTGCCGCCCGGCGTCGCGCGGCCGATCCCGGAGCCGGTGCTCCAACGCGCCCTGGGCCTCGCTGACGCGCGCGAGCGGCTGATCCTGCTGCTCGGGGCACACTGCGGGATGCGAGCCGGCGAGATAGCCCTCGTGAACCGCGACGACCTCGCCGGCGACCTGCTGCTCGTCCACGGCAAGGGCGGCAAGACGCGCGAGGTGCCCGTCGTCGACGACGAGCTCTTGCACGCGATCCGGCACGACGCGCGACCGTGGCTGTTCGAGGGCAAGACGAACGGGCACCTGTCGTCGGGGCACGTGACGGTGCTCATGAGCCGGCTGTTGGACGAGCACTGGACGACCCACACGCTGCGCCACCGGGCCGGCACGGTGGGCTACGACCGTACGCGCGACCTGCTCGCCGTGATGACGTTCCTCGGGCACGCGAAGCCTGAGACGACGCTGCGCTACGTGCGCCTGCCCGACGACGCGCTGCGCGCTGTGGCGCGCGCGACGGCCGCGTAGACGCGCGACGACGCCGGGCCGCTCCATGGGGAAGTGAGAGCGGCCCGACGTGCGTCTACCAGAGGATCCGGCGGCGCCGGCGCTGCTGGCCGGCTAGGACGTGCTCCTTGAACTGGCCCTGGAGCACGGCGACGGCTCGGGCGGTGAGCTCGCCCTTGGCCTCGATGCGGTTGACGGCGTCGGCGAGTGACTTGCCGCTGTTGGGCTGGACCTCGTGCGCCGCCACGGCGGCCGCCTGATGGGCTGCCGTGGCGGCCGAGCTCGCGCGCTCTGCGGTGGCCTTGGTGCGGCCGCCACGGACCCACAACGCGACGAGCCCGAGCACGTTCGTCGTGAGGCCGCCGAGGAAGATCCAGGCGTCATGGCTCATGCCTCGTCGGCCTCGCCCTGGTCGACGTTCGGGGTGCCGTAGACGCCGAGCGTGCCGAGGACGGCGACGACGACGGCGGCCCACTTGGGGAGCTCGGGCACGGCCGCGACGACGGCCGTGACGAGCGCCGCCACGGCGGCGACGACGGTCTTCGCCGCGTGCTGGTAGCGCTTGGGGATGAGCGCCAGGAGCGCGCTCACAGGTTGATGCCGAACGACGCGAGCTTGGCGACGGTCTTGGGGCCGACGATGCCGTCGGCGACGAGGCCGGTGCGGGTCTGGAAATGCTTGACCCACGCCTCGGTCTGCGCGCCGAACTCGTCGTCGACGGCGATGAGCTGGCCGCGCTTGACCTTGACGGTCTCCTGGTACGCGGGGAACACCTTGCGCAGGCCGGCCTGGAGCGCGCCCACCTTCTTGCCCTTGGAGCCGAGCGCGAGGACGCCGGCGGCGGGCTTGCTGCCCGAGCTCGTGGCCGGCTTCGACGCGGCCTTGGGCTTGAGGCCGGCGATGCGGACGCCGTTGTTGTCCTCGGTCCAGCCGAGCACCTTGTAGCCGGCGCCCGTCCAGTAGGACAGCGGGGCGGTGTGGGGGTGGCCCTTGGCCGAGTCGGTCGAGCGGAGCTGGTTGCCCTTCTTGAGGCCGACGTGCCCGTACTTGTCGCCGGCCTTGGAGAAGAAGATGAACGCGCCGTCGGGGGCGTCGTCCAGGTCGGTGTGCTTGTGCTTGGCCTCGGCCCACGCCTCGGCGGCGCTGCCGGCGCCGGCGGGGATGCCGTAGGCCTCGCGGGCGTAGCGCTCGCACTCGCCGTTGTAGCCCTCGTCGTGCTGGTCGGCCCATGCGAGGGCCTGAGCGGGGGTGCGGTAGGTGGTCATGGTCGTTGTCCTTTCAGGAGGGGGTTGGATCCGAGGGGTCCCTAGATCGGCCAGGACCCGCCGAGAACGAAGGCCGGGGTCGCGTGGGCAGCGTCGGACCACCGGACGGTGATCTGACCGGTCGACGCGTTGACGAGGCCGAAGCACGCACCGGAGCCCGGCCAGCCGATGAACGGCGAGTAGTAGGTCCGCGGCTTGAACGGCGCGTTGATGTTCCCGAGCGCGATGCTCTGCGCGCCGGCCGCCAGAGACGGGCCGCCCGAGTTGTTGAGCTGGAGCTCCCAGACGATCGACTTGTCGGCGATGACCTCGACGGATCCGGACGCGATCGTGAGGCCGGCTACCGGGGCGAAGAAGTCGGCGGCCGCGATGGTCTTGGACACGAGGGCGAAGTTGGCGTTGAGGTCCTGAGCGGTCAGGACCTCGCCGACGGTGAAGATCTTCACGAGACGCTCCAGGCTTGAAGGGCGAGGGTCACGAGCCACTTGTCCGGCGTGATGACGTGCTGGATGCCGATGACTCGGGACTGTTGGGTGAGGCCGTTGTTGGTCACGAGGACCAGGTCGAACACGTCGAGCGAGCACGCGACGTCGACGTCCTTGGTCGCGTTGTAGGTGACCGAGGTGAAGCGGACAGCGGGGTTGGCGAGGTCGCGCGTGTACTCGGTGACGAGGTCGCCGACGGGATCCGCGGTGGGGACGGCGTCGGCGTCCGGGTCGCCGGGGCCGGTCTCGAGCGAGGTCTCGACGTCGGCGTGGCGCACGCCCCAGGTGGCGGCGGAGGTGACGTCCTGGAACGGGCCGAGGCCCGCGTCGTCGGCCTGCCACTGGCCCTGGTCGTTGAGCGCGGCGTCGTGGTTGGCGAGCGTGAGGTCGTTGACGAGGCTGCGCGTGTCGTAGGTGCGGACGACGTCGACGTAGCAGCGGTGGCGGGGGTTGAACTCGTCGTGCTCGTCGGAGAACTCCAGGCGGATCGGGCGCTCCTGGGCGGACCAGTTGCTGAGCTCGATGCGCACGACGTTGTCGCGGTCGACGTACCACCGGCCGGCGGAGGTGTTGGCGATCAGCTGGAGGTGCTTGTCGAGGGTGGACTCGTAGACGGTGCGGGAGCAGACCGGCCAGTAGGCGTCGGGGCGCGTGCCGGGGGCGAAGTCCCACCGGCCTCGGTAGGACGCCATGACGCGGCGGACACGGTCGGACCACCGGTCGATCCCGAGGGCGCCGTAGCGGGTGATGCCGGCGAGGTCGCGGACCGCGTCGAGCGCCGGGACGTTGGCGATGAACCGGCGGTCGACGGACGTGGTCGAGCGGCGCCAGGTGTCGGTGAGGTCGCCGACGTTGCCGGTGTAGGCGACGGTCTCGGTGAGCTTGGACCGGATCCGCACGGGCAGGTTGGGGCGCAGGCCGAGGCCGGGCGGCTGGTCGGGCTGGGCGTAGACGGTGAGGTTGGCGGTGCCGACCTGCGTGGTCGTGGTGACGCCGTCGACGGACGCGCCCCGGTTGATGCTCACGCCGGTTGCGTCGCACAGGTACTCGGTCCAGGCGGTGGCGGTCGCGGTGTCCCCAAGGGCGCCGGTGTCGAGCTCGTCTCGGTTGAGGACGAAGCCCTCGTCGCCGGGGGTGAGGATCTGGTAGCCGAGCTGGCCGAGCAGCGGGCCGCCGTCGACGGCGTAGATCGCGAGCCGGTCGACGTACACGTAGTTCCCGGTGTTGGTGATGATGAACCGGAACGAGGGCGCGAGGCCGAGGTCGCCGACGTCCATGGCCAGGACGTAACGCGTGGCGATGTTGGACCGGACGTCGTCCTGGGCGAACAGGAGGTTGGCGCCGATGGTCGCGGACGCGGCGTGCTCCAGGTCGGTCGCGGTCAGGACGTCGATGACCAGGACGTAGCGGCCGGGCGGGGCGTCGAGCTGGTCGCGCTGGACGGCGCCGTTGACGGTGCCGTTGTCGGCGTGGACGCGCAACCGGCCGCCGACGGCCTCCAGGACGGCGCCGTCTGCGGTCGACGTCCAGGCGGCTTGCTCGGTCGCGTCGTAGGTCGCGGCGGTGAGCTCGTAGATCAGACCCACCGGCGACCGCCCCCGTTCACGCGCTCGAACTCGGTGATGAGCTCGACGAGCTCGCGGCCGAGGGCGACGCGGTCGGTGCCGGGGCCGGCGGTGACGTTGATGTTGTAGACGCGCTGCGTGGCGGTCCCTGCGCCGTTCTGAGCGGCGATCGTGGGGTTGGTGGGCGTCGGGGTGTACCCGTCGGTCACGGCCCCGGACAGGGCCGTCATGGCGTTGTCTACGGGGGTCGTGTCGCCGAGGCCTTGGGCGAGGCCGGCGACGGTGTAGGCGCCGAGCTCGGCGAACACGCGCGAGGGCGAGTGGATCCCGAGGATCGACTTGACGCCGGACACGGCGTCCAGGCCGATCTGCTTGAGCGCGTCGACCGGGGCGGTCGCCATGGACCAGATCCCGCGCACGAGGCCGTTGATGATGTCGCGGCCGATGTCGTAGAGCCAGTCGCCGGCGGACTTGAGGACGCCGACGACGGAATCCTTGAGGCCGGAGAATGCGCCCCTAACGGTGTGAATGTAATTCGATGCGAGGTCGCTAATGCCACTAAAGATTGACGAGAAAATGTCTTTGATGCCCTGCCAGGCGCCGGACCAGTCGCCGTGGATGAGCGAGGTGACGGTCTTGATGATCCCGCGAATCACTCCGAGCGCGGTGCGCACGATGATCTGGAGCGCGTTCCACACGCCGGCGGCGACGGCGCGCATGGCGGACCAGATCCCGGACCAGTAGGCGCCGGCGGCGGACATGTACGCCTTGATCGTGGCCACGACGAACTGGAACGTGGGCAGGACGTAGGTCTTGAACCAGTCGACGACGACCTTGGCGGCGGCCTGGAGGGCTGCCCACGCCTTCTTGCCGGCCTCGGTCTGGGTGAAGAACCACGTCAGGGCCGCGACGAGGCCGGTGATCGCGAGGATGACGAGGCCGATGGGGTTGGCGTCCATCGCGACGTTGAACGCGAGCTGGACGGCGGTGGCGACCTCCTGGGCGGCCTTCCAGATGGCCAGGACCTTCACGTAGGCCTGCCACGCGAGCACCATGGCGCCGATCGTGACGGCGAGGCCTTCGATCACGCCCCGGTTCTGGATGATCCAGGAGAACGCGGCGGAGAACGCCGGGACGAGCGTGCCTGTGATGAACTCGCCGGCCTTTTGCAGGGCCGGCGTCACGTTCTGCGTCCACCAGCTCGCGAACGACTTGAGCGCGGGAATGCCCTCGGACTGGATCCAGGACGAGACGGCGTCGAACGCCGGCTGGAGGTGGTCCGAGAGCCACGAGACGGCCGCCGTGACCGCCGGCAGGAAGTAGGTGCCGATGGTCGCCTTGATGTTCTCGAACTTGGCGCCCAGGATCTGCTGCTGTTCGGCGAGGGTGTTGCTCTGCTTGGAGAACTGGCCCTGTGCGTCCTTGGTCTGGTCGTAGATGAGCGCGAGGGTTGCGAGGCGCTGGTCGTGGGTGGAGAGCTGCCCGTTGACCTTCTTGAAGCCCATGGTGAGGGCCTTGGCCTGGACGGCGTTGGCGGACAGCGCGAGGCCGAACTTCTCGGCGGGGTCGAACTCGCCGCGCAGCGCGGAGCCGAGCGCGGATGCGGCGTCGGCGGTCGTGCCGCCGAACGTGGCCGCGAGGTCGGAGGACAGCCCGATGAGGTCGTTGGTCTTCTTGCCGGCCTCGTCGAGCGAGAGGCCGGCGGACTTGAGCTGCGTGCCGATTCCGGCGGCGAGCTCGTTGTAGGCGTTCTCGGACAGCCCGACGTCGCCGGCGGCGGACTTGGCCCACTCGTGGACCTGCTGGGCGTTGCCCTTGAACACGGCGTCGACGCCGCCGAACGACTGCTGGAGGTCGGAGGCGGATCCGACGGCGGAGGCGACGAACGCGCCGAGGGCGACGGTGCCGGCGGCGAGGCCGACGGCTACGGCCTTGCCGGCGGCCTTGGCCATGCGGCCGAGCTTGGAGAGGCCGGTCTCGTCGCTGAGGTTCTTGAACGCGCGAGAGAACTGCTTGGTGTCGGCGAGAACGCTGACGACGACGGTCTGTCCGGACAAGGCCGGCCCCTCCTTTCAGTGTCGGTTGCGGCGGCGCAGCTGCGCAGCGATCGCGTTGCGCTGGCGCAGGGTGAGCGACCAGTAGTCGCTAGGGCTCACGCCTGCTTGGACGACGAACCACGCGAGGTCTTGCGCGCGGAGCTCTTCGGCGTGGAGGCGGCCGTCGCCGTCGTAGGGTCCCCGTCGGGCGCCTCGTCGCTGCCCTCGGCGGTGCTCTTGCCGACGCCGATGAGCTCGGAGGCCTCGGCGAACGTGAGGGAGCACGCGTCGTTCCAGGTGAACTCGGAGACCTTGCCGCCGGCGGCGAGGATCTGGCGGCGCTTGACGACGAACGCCACGGCGGCCATGGTCTTGCCCTTCGGGGCCTCGTCCTCGCCGATCGCGGTGATCGGCTGGCCGGAGAGCTCTTCGATCTTGGCGACCTCGCCGAGCGTGAGCTTCTTGACGTCGAACATGGTGGGTGTCCTCTCAGATCAGGTGGTTGGCCCGCAGCAGGTCGCCGAGCCCGTCGTCGAGGTCGCGCAGGACCTCGGCTCGGGACGCGTCGAGCGCGTCGGTCAGGTAGGGGTGGGGCTCGATGTTGTGGGCCGGCCAGCCGTAGTGGATGACGCCGGCGTAGGGCACGCGGGAGGTGCCGGCCCGGACGACGGCCTTGGTCTTGCCCTTGCCGGCCCGGATCGTGGACTCCAGGGCCCCGGAGCGGGCCGGGGTGCGGGGGCGGGCGGCCTCGACGACGACGAGCCCCAGCTTGTGCATGAGGTCGCGCATGTCCTCGGCGTCGGCGCCGGCGGCCGAGAGGGCTCGCAGGGTCTTGCCGAGCCCTTCGACGCGCAGGCGGACCGGGCCGGAGGTGACGTCGAGGTCGCCCGCCGAGGTCACGGGGTGGTGCCCTCGTCCATGGTCGCGACGCCGGGCTTGTTGCCGTCGGCGTCGGTCACGTCGAGCCGGAGCTCAGAGGTGAAGCCGGTGCCGGCGACGACGGCCTCGCCGCCGATCGTCGGTCGCGCCTTGGGGATCTGGACGAAGCCGATGAAGTGCGGCTGCTCGGTCGTCGGCTCGGCGTTGCCCTGCGGGGCGTAGGTGAACGGGACGACCTCGCCGGCGTGCTCCCAGCAGAACCGCCAGAACGACGTGCTGTCGAGGGACTGGACGAACGTGACGTCGAAGAACGGCTGCGCGGCGCCACCCTCGGACGCGTCGCAGAACGTGAGGGTGTCGGTGTCGGCGTCCTCGTGCTCCAGGGTGACCGCCGTGGTCTCGCACTTGCGGTCGGTGTTGTCGGGGGTCTCCCCGAACAGGAGGTAGAGCTTGTTCCCACGGATGCGGGCGGGTCCGGACATGGTCAGTCTCCTAGGACGGGTCGGTTGGTGATGAACGTGAGGCGCTGGGCGATGAACGCCTTGGTGTCGGCGGACTGCATGAACGGCCGGCCGGCGGTCTCGAACGCCCACGCGTTGCCGTCGAGGGCCGCGAGGACCTTGACGACGAGCTCGTCGAGCGCGTCGGTCACGGTCTCGTTGGCACCGGAGCGGGCGACGGCGGTGAGGTCGTAGCGCAGCAGGTGCATCCCGTAGACCTGGCCGGGCTCCAGGGCCGGCGAGCCGCCGGTGACGTAGACCAGGGGCGGGCTCATGCGCTCGGGCAGGTAGTCCCGGACGCCGTCGATGCCGGCGGCCTCCAGGAGCTGCGCGAGCTCGCTGCGCGCGTCGGACAGGACGCTCACAGGCCACGCACCATGTACCGGTCGAGGATCGGGTAGACGCCGGACATGGGATCGCGGGCGAGGCGGACGGGGTCGCCCTCGGTCGGGCCGGACGTGATGCCCGAGGGGGCGCCCCGGCGGGCGTAGAGCTCGGAGCCGACCTCCAGGAGCACGCGGGCGTAGACCTCGGCGTCAGCGACGACGTCGGACGCCGTGGCGGGGTCGCCGCCGGGGCCGACGAGGTAGCGGGCGACGAGCTCGCCGGCCTGGGCCTCGCACTCGGCGACGAACGCGGCGTCGTCGCTGGGCGCGCCCACGTACTCCTGGAGGGTGGTGGCCATGGCTCAGGCGCCGGTCTTGACGGGGACGATGCCGGCGGGGATCTCGTCGGCGATCGCCGAGTAGAGGTAGGTGGAGAAGTCGCGGGACAGGTTGACGATGTTGTCGTCCTGGAGCCGGGCGAGCGGGGACGCGTACTCGCGGATCGCGAGGTGGTTGACGAACGCGCCACCGGCGGCGACCTGCTTGAGGTTCACGCGGACCGGGACGCCGGCGAGGACGCCGGAGATGCCGGGCGCGTTGAGCTCGCCGACGACGTTGGTGCCCGACCCGTAGACGGTCATGAGCGGGCGCCCGTCGGTTGCGGTGAGCGCGGCGAGGCTCTTGAAGTAGGTCTTGTCGACGACGAGCGCGTCGAGGTCGAGGCCGAGGTCCTCGAACTTCTCGGCGGCGTCGACGATCCCGGAGACCCAGTCGACGTACTTGGTGACGTCGGTGACGGTGACGGTGTTGTTCGCGGCGGCCTGCGCGGCGACGACGGTCGAGTAGTGGGCGCGGAACGTCGCGTTGCGGGTCTTGTTCGCGGCGATCGCGAGGGCACGCAGCGAGTGGTCGACGATCGCGACGGACGAGCGCTGGATCGACTGGAGCGACAGGCGCGTGTACCCGCCGAACGTCTCGACGGGCGCGGTCTTGGTCTCGAGCGTCACCTTGCCGAACGCGAGGTCGTCGCCCTCGGCGTCCTGCTTGTCGACCTCGACGGTGTTGGTCTTGAGCTGGGCGTACTCCAGGTTCATGCCCTCGGCCGGCAGGGCGCCGGACGAGAACAGGTCTCGGAGCGAGCTCTTCTCGTCGACGATCCGGGTGAGGTCGCCGATCCAGGCATCCTGGGACACGCTGTCGGCGACGGTGCCGCCGGCGGGGTCCCAGGCGCGGGCCTGGATGGTCTCGTACTCGGCGCGGGCCTCGTCGTCGCCGGCGGCGATCGCCTTGAGCAGCGCGCCGGGGGTGCGGAACCGGCTGACGATCTTGTCGCCGCGCTCGGCCTCGGCGGCGCGGGAGAGCATGACCTCGAACTGGCGGACGACGTCGTCGATCCGCCCGTCGAGCTGGGCGCGCAGCTCGTCGATGCTCTGCGCGGACGGCGTCTGGACGGCGTCCTGGCGCTCGGTGACGGTGGGGGGCATGGTGTTTCCCTTCGGGGTGGCGTGGCGGACCTGGTCGACGGTGGCGCCGTCGTAGGCGGGGAACGGGACGAGAGAGACCTCGCGGACGCGGATCTTGGTGCGGGTGATCGTGACGCCGTCGTCGCCCTCGGTGACGACGTGCTCGATGGGCTCGAAGCCGATCGACATGCGGTCGATGACGCCGTCGCGCAGGAGCGTGTAGGCCTCGTCGCCGCGCGGCGTCGACGAGAGCGTGCCGGTGACCTGCCAGCCGGCCTCGGTGTCCTCGAACTCGGTGATCCGGCCGATCGGCTCGTCGTGGCGCCAGAACGTGAGCGGGAGGTCGTCGGCGGCGTTGGTGACGGCGCCGGGAGCGACCTGCTCGCGGTAGTTGTCGCCCCACCAGTCGGAGATAGTGACGGGGTCGTTGAACGGGACGGCGATGCCGGTGAAGGTCCGCTCGCCGGCGGAGCTCGACGCGGCGCGAACGGCGACGTCGCGCACGCACAGGGCGCGGGTCTCAGGCACCGGTGCCGGCCGGGACGGGGCTGGAGCTGACGGGGGCATCGTCGATCCCTTCGATCGGGTCAAGGTGCTCGGTCGCCCGGACCTCGCTGCGCCGCATCCAGCCGGCGTTGATCGCGAGGGTGTAGGACTCGTAGCGGGTCTTGGTGTCGGTGCGCAGGAGCGTTTCGACGTTGAAGCGGGCCGACTGGCCGCGCGGCAGGAGCACCGTCAGGGCCTCTTCGATTTCGCGCAGGTAGCCCATGAGCGAGAACCGGACGTAGGCCAACCAGTCCTGCTCGACGTTCGAGTAGGACTGGCTGTTGCCCTCGATGACGGCGAGCATGAGCGAGGCCGGCACGCCGAACAGGCGGGCGACCTGCGTGACGTTGAACTGCTGCGACTCCAGCCACTGCGCGTCTGCGGGCTTGAGCAGGATCGGCGAGTAGGTCAGGCCGGCGCCGAGGACGCGGACGCCGCCGTCGGCGGTGTCGTTCCACATCTGCTTGTACTGCGCGCCCTGGGTTCCGGTGAGCATCTGGTCCGTGGACAGGACGCCGTTCGGGACGCCGGCGCCGCCGGGCTGGAACCAGTCGGAGGCGTAGTCGCGGACATCCTTGATGCCGGCCAGCTCGACCTGCGCGGCCTGGATCGGGCCGAGGCCGGCGACCTTGCCGGGCACGCGCAGGAGCTGGAGGTGCGACATGCGCAGCGGGCCGGTCTTGCGGTAGATGCGGCCGTCGTAGTGGTACTCGACGCTGCCGTCCTGGAGCTCGACGACGGTGACCTTGAACGGGTCGACGGGCTCCAGGTTGACGACCTGCCCGAACGACCCGAGGCGCTGGATCCAGAACGCGTTGCCCGTCGTGGCGAGGGCGACGACGCTGCGCTCGATGAACGCGGACCGCGACTCATCGATGTCGGGCTGAGCGATCAGGGTCGGGGTGTCGATGATGACGCCGCCGCGCTCGACGTCGATGGAGAGCTGAGAGGCGGCGATCGCGTGAATCTGGATCGCGCGGTAGACCGAGCTGATCGTCAGCGCGGTCGCCGGGGTGATGATCCCGGACGCGGCCCGCGACGGCGGGACGACGCCGTCAGCAGGGCCGGAGCCGTCGTCCGTCGTCGCGCGGACGAGGCCGACCGCTGCGCCGAGTCGCTGGATGAATCCCACGACTCCTATTTGGGTGAGGTAGGGGGGAATCCATCGAACACGCCGGCGCGGCGGCGGTCACTTGCCTCGGAGCTGCCGGACGACGTCCTGGTCGCCGGGGTGGGCGCGGAGCTCGTGGTGACGGGCCTGGCGCAGGGCCTCGCCCCGGTCGAGACCGGGCAGGCCGCGCCAGCCGCACGGGCACAGCGGCAGGAACGATCCTCCGCCGACGTCGACGCGTACACGCATGGCGTGACCTCCTAGAAGATCTGGATGAGCGGGCTGATCTTGGCCGCGAGCCACGCCGCGGTGACGCCGGCGACGAGCGGGTCGATCGGCCCGAGTGAGTCGCGGCGGGACAGGACGGTCACGTCGGACAGGGTCCGTTCAGCGGCGACCTCCAGGGCCGAGCGCATGGCGGGGTCGGCGTCGTGGATGAGCCAATGCCGCTCGGGCGTCGAGTCCTTGACGAGGGCCTTGAACTGACCCCACGCGGTGGCCCCGTCGCGCCCGCCCACGGTCTGCACGGGCACGCCGGCGTGCTTGAGCTGCGCGGTCACGATGCGGGCCGGCCCGCCGTCGTCGGCGCCGATGGTCGCCGCACCGTCGGTGTAGAGCTCGGTGACGTAGGGCACGAGCCAGTCGGCGCCCTCGCGGGTCTCGCGTAGGTGGAGGTTCACGACGCCGGCGTCGTCGAGCCACGCCGCCCACACCGACGCCTGCGTGCGATCGAGCGCGACGTCGTAGCCGTAGGCGACACGCTCGGGGGCCGGCGGCGCCTGCTCGGTCGCGAGCGTGTCGTAGAACTCGAGGTCGAGGATCGTCGACTCGACGCGCGTGCGGCGGTTGAGGTACATGCGCAGGAAGTTCGCGTGCGTGTTGTTCTCGGGCTTGGACTCGGTCGCGAGGTCGTCGATCGTGACGAGCCGGTCCAGGCCGGGGTGGTACTCCCACGTCGCGGGGTCGTAGGGGTCGAGCTCGTCGGCCGGGGACCACTCGAAGTAGGCCGTCGTCGAGTCGGGATCCAGTGTCGCGAGCCGGCCGGCGTCCACCAGGTCGTTCCAGTACTCCGACGTCGCGTCGCCGGCGGCGCTGATCACGTACAGCTGCCGGTCGCGGCGGGTGATCATCGCCGGCCGGATCGCGGCCATGAGCTCGTCAGCGGCCTCGCGCGAGAACGCCCAACCCTCATCGATGAGGACGAGGTCAGGCGAGTAGCCGTGGAGCGAGTCGCGGGTCGGGGCGAACGGGCTGATGTACGACCCGTTCGGGAACGTCGCGCGCTGGGAGCCCTTGCCGCGCTTGACGTCGACGAACCGCTTGAGCGGTCCGTTCTCGACGTCGGCGATCAGGTCATCCCAGCGGGCGCCGGCGTCCTTTCCGAGCTGCGCGGTGGTGAAGATCTGCGACGCGTCGCGGGTGATCGCGCGGTCGACGACGATCGGGCGCAGGAGCGTCGTCTTGCCGGCCTGGCGCGGGACGGCGACCACGACGGTCTGGTACCGGTAGCGCAGCCGGTGGCCCGGAGGGTTGAGCTCGGTCGCGACGTCGGCCACGTACTGCTGCCAGGGCAGGAGCGGGCGGCCGAGCGCGGCGGCGATCGCGGCGACCTGCCGGCCGCGCGTGCGGAGCCGGGGGTTGCGGCGCGTGTAGAAGCGGGGCGGGCGGGCGAGGCCGGTGGGGTGCGCGGTGGGCGCCGGCGCGGTGAGGGTCACGCGAGGGCCTCGCGGAACGCGGCGAACGCGGGGTCGTCGAGCGCGCCGGCGGGGACCTCGCCGCCGGGGATCGCGGGGAGCGCGTCCAGGAGCTCGTGGAGCTCGCGGACGAGCGTGGTGGTCGCGACGGACACCTTGGCCCACGCGAGCCCACGGTCGACGGCCGCTGCGGTCTCCAGGATGAGCTGCACCGTGAGCGCGTCGGCGTCGCCGAGCACGCCGGCGACCTCGCGGGCGGCGATCGCGCGTTGCGCGGCCTGCCGGATGACGCCTCCCGAGGCGCCCACGCTCAGATCGAACAGAACAGGCTGCGTCTCGGTCACGATCGGCTCCCTTCGGTGTCTTTGCTGGTCATCCCGTTTTTTTCTGGGCCAGTTCGGGGGGAAATGGAAACTGTGGGCGGGGTGTCCGGCGCCTCCCCACGGAAGAACGAGGCGGCCGAGCGGGCCGGGCGCCGGCGGAACGACGCCAGCAGCTCCGGGGTGAGCAGCCGGGCGCCACGCCGGCTGTTGCACCGGCGGTGAGCGGGCCGCAGGTTCGACAGGTGGTCGCTGCCGCCGTACTTGCGTGGCACGACGTGGTCGGCGCTCGGTCCCGAGGGGTGGCGGGGCGGGGCCGCGAGGTTGATGCGCTCCAGGCACAGGTGGCACGTCGAGCCGTAGAGCTCGATGACCTGCTTCGTGAGCGCGACCGCGCGGCGCCCGCCCCAGGTGCTCATGCCTGCGGCTGGTCTCGGATGGGCCGGCGCCACCACGGCACGTCGCCGTGGACGACGCGCGGCGGCATGGGCGGGCGCACGGCACCGACCCGACGGGCGACGTCCGCCGGCGTGACGACGGGCGTCGACGGGGGCGTCACGACGACGACCTGGTCGCCGCTGACGACGGTGGCCGGGTCGGGCGCGACGTGCTCGACCAGACGCTCGACGTGCGTCCACTGACCGGGGGCGTAGATGCCGACGGGGTCGGGCTCGCCGTCGTTGTCCATGTAGACGGTGAGCTGGCCCTCGTCGACGTCGACGGCGTCGGCCTGGTGGGTGACCTTCTCGCCGGTGCTCCAGTCGCCGGCGGGGCGGTGGACGACGTAGGTGCTCATGCTGCGGTCTCCTGACGCTTGAGGATGTTGGACACGGTCTGCGGTGAGACGCCGACCTTGGACGCCACCTGCCGGTATGACAGTCCGGTGGTGGACAGCTCGACGACGCGGGCAACGGTGGACGCCGGCGTGACGTTGGACGGGCGCCGCTTGGACGCTGGACGCTTGGACGCCTGCCGGCGCGCGTGCTCGACGACCTCGGCGCTCGGGGGCGTGCGCCTGGACACGAGGCCGGCCCGGCGTTCGGGCTCGAACTCGATGACGGGCGCCGTGGACGGCTGCGGGCTGGGCTCGGGCGTGGACGGGCGCTGGACGATGAGGTCGGCGATCGTGTGGGTCGCGAGCAGCACGGCCACGGGCGCGACGACGGACGACGGTGCCCACGAGACGCTGGACGTCCGGGGCCGGTGTCCAGCCGTGCGCTGCGTTGCCGCCCACGCTCACGGCCGTCCACAGGGCGAGGGCCGTCCAGGCCGTCCACTGCCGCTCGCCGCGAGCTCGCGCGACGAGCACGGCGAGCGTGTAGACGGCGATCGCGCCATCGATCATCACGGGCACGCACCACGAGAGCCGGCCGGGGACGTGGCCCCACGCGGCGAGCTGCACGAGGCCGGCGAACGAGAGCGCGAACGAGACGCCGGCCAGCAGCACGGCCGACGTCGTCGCGACGATGAGGACGGGCTTGGTGTCGGGGTCGATCCGGGCGGTCATGCGCTGACGGCCTTGATCGTGACAGGCGCGCCGATGCCCACGGCGTGGAGGTTGCCGGCGGCCAGGGTGAGCTGCGCCCACGCGGTCTGGACGTTCTCGGTGGCGGCCTCCAGGGCGATCCGGGTGATCGTCGAGTCCACCTGGTGCTTGGACGTGTGGAGACGCTGGAGCGCGGCGTCGGTCTGGTGCGCGAGGTCGATGATCGTGAGCTGCACGTCGCGTGCGTTCTCGATGTTGCCTGCCATCGTGGTCGTCCTCTCAGTGGGGTGTGGTCCGGCGTCGTCGCCGGGCGTTGGTGAAGTCGATGACCTTGGGCGGGTCGTCGTCTGTGAGGGTGAGGTCGTGCGCAGCGAGAGCGGCTATGTCCAGGCGCGGCTGCACCTGCGACGCCCTCCGGGCCGCTTGTTCCGTGCGTCTCGCGGAGGCGAGACGCCGGCAGAGGGCGCAAGCCGACTCGCCGGTGCGTGTCTTGCGCCAGACCTCTACGCCGTGCTCGCAGGTGATCGGTGTGCTCACTGCTCGGCCCTCCGGCAATCGGGGCAGGTGAGACGGCCGTCGCGCTTGCGCTGGCCCACCGGCCAGCCGTGGTCGCACTCGTCGCGGTTGTAGATCGCGCGTCCGGCGCGCGTCACGACGCCCCCCAGGGCGTCGGGACCTTCGATGAGCGCCCGCGCAGCGGGCTCTTGAAGGGCTTGTGTCTGTTCCGGGTCTCCTACGCGGGGAGGCGTGCCTCCGGACCCTCCCCGTAGGGGGGTGGGGTGGGCGCTCAGTTCCACATGGTGTGACCTGCGAGAACGCTTGTCGTTGCGGAGCTTCGTGCGTGTGTAGCGGGTCTTGATCGTCATGATCCGGCGCAGCGTCTCGGCCCGGTGCTGGGCAAGGCGCTCGTCGTGCCAAGGGCGGGCGGCGAAGATGAGCTCGACGAGCTTGTGCTTGACGATGCGGATCCAGCCGGGCGTGCCGTGGCGCTTGGACGCGGACTCGATGGTGATTCCGCCTCGCGTCCACTCGATGACGCCCAGGTCCTCCAGGAGGTGCAGGCACCGGGCCGTCCACTTCATCGACAGGCCGGCGCGGTCGGCGATATCCATGACGGTCGCCTTGCCGGCTGCGGAGCGGTGGGGGAGCTGCGCCACGAGGCCGTGGAGCACGCTGCGCACGCCCTGCATGGAACGGCCGTTGAGCTCGCCCCAGCCGGCGTTCGAGAGGGACGTCATGAGCGACGGGGCGCTCCAGGACGCGTTGGGCGTGGGGCGGCTCACAGGTCGACCTCCGGGCGCGGCTGCGCGACGTAGAACGGGGTGCGGCGCGGCTCGACGCCGAACCGCTCGCGGTAGACCGCGACGTAGGCCTCGCGGCGCGTCTCGGGCTTGGTCCAGGGCGTCACAGCGACTCGCCGCCCTGGAGGTAGGTCCGCTCGAACTCGGCGAACGTCATGCGGCCGTTCTTGGCCCACCACTCGCGGAGCTCGTCAGACGCCCACCGGTGCGCGCGGCGCTCGGGGCCGATGAACAGGGACCAGGCCGAGACGCCACGCTCTCGGGCCTCGTGGTTGAGCAGGTGGCCGCGCGTCGCGAGCTCGGCGCGCTCGTACTGCGCCTCGCGGTAGAGCTCGAACGCGTCGCGGACGTCGCGCCACAGCGCGATCGCGTCATCGAAGATCGCGCTCACCGGCGGGCCTCGTACCAGTGAGCCGCCACGCACAGAGCGACGACGACGCCGGCCAGGATCCAGCCGCCGGCCGTCACTCGGCGCCCCGGGTGACGTCACCGGCCGGCGCACTGACACGGCGTGCGGGAGAGTCGGCGCACGCCGTGTCAGCGGTTTCCCCTACGGTCAGCTCAGCGCCGGACGGTAGGACGTCCGGCCCAACCGAAGGAGAGTCTTCGTGGGCACCCTCAACGACATCGTCGGCGACAAGATCCCCGCCGAACTGACCGTCACCCGCCACCTGATCGACACGCTCGATGAGGGCGAGGCCCTGACGAACGAGCGGGTGACGGGCGCGCTGATCAGCGCCGTCGTGGAGCTCGAAGCGCGACTGGTCGAGCTGGAGCGCGGCCATGGCGCGGGCGAGCTCGCGGCCGAGAGCGACACGGTCAACTGACGCCAGGGGGCAGGCGCACGCCGCCATTCGCTGATCGCTCACCGGGCACCGACCACGCGGGCGGCTCCGACGAGGCGGATCACTTCCTCGCGCTCCGCCTGGATGCGCTCAATGTCGGCGCGGTCGAACAGATAGGCGCCGTTGCTCCCGGGGTACTTGAACGCCGGCGTGATGCGGCCGTCCTGGACCCATCGCACGAGCGTCGAGCGGTCGATCCCGAGCATCGAGCACGCCGTTGCGCTCGTGAGGGTCGTCTCTTCGATCGGTTCCATGCCGACAGTGTGCGCAATGCGCATCCCGTAGGTCAAGCGAAGACACGCGGAGAAGCGCACCGTCTTGTGTGGTAAGGGGACGCGTGCAATGCTCGTTGCATGAGCATTCAGCCTGAGAGTGGTGTCGTGCCGGTCTTCGACATCGCCGATCGCATGCGTAAGGCGCTGCGCGTCGCCGACGTCGGCGTGCAGGAGATGGCGGACTATCTGGAGGTCTCGCGCGGGGCCGTCGGAAACTGGATCAACGGCAAGGCCAAGCCGAGCCCTCAGTCTGTGCGCTTGTGGGCGCTCCGGACGGGCGTGCCCTACGAGTGGCTTCGGGATGGAGAAAGCCCCCGCCAGGGTGGACCTGACGGGGGCAATGGGCTCCTGCGGCTGGACTCGAACCAGCGACCGTCCGGCCTTGCGTCATCGCAGGTCATCGCGGGTCCGTGGTCGCCGGGCGGCGTGGAGCTCGCGGCGTGATCCGCGACCTACTGACGTCCTGGGTGCCCTACTTCTGGGTCCTGGGATGGGCCGGCTGGACGCTCTGGAGCGAGCTGCGCAAGCAGCGTCGCGAGCGCCTGCGCCGCGAGGTCGAGAGGGAGAACCTGTGGCCATGAGCAACCAAAGTTGGGAGACCCTCCGTTCCGAATACCTCACCTCGCTTCGTGCTGCCGGCCGGCGTCCCTTGACGCTGCGACAGCACGAGCACTACCTACGGGTCTTGCGGGCGCACTGCCGGTCGCCGCTCGCGCTGGACCTGGCCACCCTGGAGCGCGCGCTCGCGCGGCCCGATTGGGCACCGGAGACGCGTAAGAGTGCGCGCACGGTGTTCGTGGGCTTCTGCCGGTGGCTGCACGGCATGGGCTACCTCGAGGTAGACCCGTCGCTGCGCCTGCGACCGGTGAGAGTGCCGCCCGGCGTCGCGCGGCCGATCCCGGAGCCGGTGCTCCAACGCGCCCTGGGCCTCGCTGACGCGCGCGAGCGGCTGATCCTGCTGCTCGGGGCACACTGCGGGATGCGAGCCGGCGAGATAGCCCTCGTGAACCGCGACGACCTCGCCGGCGACCTGCTGCTCGTCCACGGCAAGGGCGGCAAGACGCGCGAGGTGCCCGTCGTCGACGACGAGCTCTTGCACGCGATCCGGCACGACGCGCGACCGTGGCTGTTCGAGGGCAAGACGAACGGGCACCTGTCGTCGGGGCACGTGACGGTGCTCATGAGCCGGCTGTTGGACGAGCACTGGACGACCCACACGCTGCGCCACCGGGCCGGCACGGTGGGCTACGACCGTACGCGCGACCTGCTCGCCGTGATGACGTTCCTCGGGCACGCGAAGCCTGAGACGACGCTGCGCTACGTGCGCCTGCCCGACGACGCGCTGCGCGCTGTGGCGCGCGCGACGGCCGCGTAGACGCGCGACGACGCCGGGCCGCTCCATGGGGAAGTGAGAGCGGCCCGACGTGCGTCTACCAGAGGATCCGGCGGCGCCGGCGCTGCTGGCCGGCTAGGACGTGCTCCTTGAACTGGCCCTGGAGCACGGCGACGGCTCGGGCGGTGAGCTCGCCCTTGGCCTCGATGCGGTTGACGGCGTCGGCGAGTGACTTGCCGCTGTTGGGCTGGACCTCGTGCGCCGCCACGGCGGCCGCCTGATGGGCTGCCGTGGCGGCCGAGCTCGCGCGCTCTGCGGTGGCCTTGGTGCGGCCGCCACGGACCCACAACGCGACGAGCCCGAGCACGTTCGTCGTGAGGCCGCCGAGGAAGATCCAGGCGTCATGGCTCATGCCTCGTCGGCCTCGCCCTGGTCGACGTTCGGGGTGCCGTAGACGCCGAGCGTGCCGAGGACGGCGACGACGACGGCGGCCCACTTGGGGAGCTCGGGCACGGCCGCGACGACGGCCGTGACGAGCGCCGCCACGGCGGCGACGACGGTCTTCGCCGCGTGCTGGTAGCGCTTGGGGATGAGCGCCAGGAGCGCGCTCACAGGTTGATGCCGAACGACGCGAGCTTGGCGACGGTCTTGGGGCCGACGATGCCGTCGGCGACGAGGCCGGTGCGGGTCTGGAAATGCTTGACCCACGCCTCGGTCTGCGCGCCGAACTCGTCGTCGACGGCGATGAGCTGGCCGCGCTTGACCTTGACGGTCTCCTGGTACGCGGGGAACACCTTGCGCAGGCCGGCCTGGAGCGCGCCCACCTTCTTGCCCTTGGAGCCGAGCGCGAGGACGCCGGCGGCGGGCTTGCTGCCCGAGCTCGTGGCCGGCTTCGACGCGGCCTTGGGCTTGAGGCCGGCGATGCGGACGCCGTTGTTGTCCTCGGTCCAGCCGAGCACCTTGTAGCCGGCGCCCGTCCAGTAGGACAGCGGGGCGGTGTGGGGGTGGCCCTTGGCCGAGTCGGTCGAGCGGAGCTGGTTGCCCTTCTTGAGGCCGACGTGCCCGTACTTGTCGCCGGCCTTGGAGAAGAAGATGAACGCGCCGTCGGGGGCGTCGTCCAGGTCGGTGTGCTTGTGCTTGGCCTCGGCCCACGCCTCGGCGGCGCTGCCGGCGCCGGCGGGGATGCCGTAGGCCTCGCGGGCGTAGCGCTCGCACTCGCCGTTGTAGCCCTCGTCGTGCTGGTCGGCCCATGCGAGGGCCTGAGCGGGGGTGCGGTAGGTGGTCATGGTCGTTGTCCTTTCAGGAGGGGGTTGGATCCGAGGGGTCCCTAGATCGGCCAGGACCCGCCGAGAACGAAGGCCGGGGTCGCGTGGGCAGCGTCGGACCACCGGACGGTGATCTGACCGGTCGACGCGTTGACGAGGCCGAAGCACGCACCGGAGCCCGGCCAGCCGATGAACGGCGAGTAGTAGGTCCGCGGCTTGAACGGCGCGTTGATGTTCCCGAGCGCGATGCTCTGCGCGCCGGCCGCCAGAGACGGGCCGCCCGAGTTGTTGAGCTGGAGCTCCCAGACGATCGACTTGTCGGCGATGACCTCGACGGATCCGGACGCGATCGTGAGGCCGGCTACCGGGGCGAAGAAGTCGGCGGCCGCGATGGTCTTGGACACGAGGGCGAAGTTGGCGTTGAGGTCCTGAGCGGTCAGGACCTCGCCGACGGTGAAGATCTTCACGAGACGCTCCAGGCTTGAAGGGCGAGGGTCACGAGCCACTTGTCCGGCGTGATGACGTGCTGGATGCCGATGACTCGGGACTGTTGGGTGAGGCCGTTGTTGGTCACGAGGACCAGGTCGAACACGTCGAGCGAGCACGCGACGTCGACGTCCTTGGTCGCGTTGTAGGTGACCGAGGTGAAGCGGACAGCGGGGTTGGCGAGGTCGCGCGTGTACTCGGTGACGAGGTCGCCGACGGGATCCGCGGTGGGGACGGCGTCGGCGTCCGGGTCGCCGGGGCCGGTCTCGAGCGAGGTCTCGACGTCGGCGTGGCGCACGCCCCAGGTGGCGGCGGAGGTGACGTCCTGGAACGGGCCGAGGCCCGCGTCGTCGGCCTGCCACTGGCCCTGGTCGTTGAGCGCGGCGTCGTGGTTGGCGAGCGTGAGGTCGTTGACGAGGCTGCGCGTGTCGTAGGTGCGGACGACGTCGACGTAGCAGCGGTGGCGGGGGTTGAACTCGTCGTGCTCGTCGGAGAACTCCAGGCGGATCGGGCGCTCCTGGGCGGACCAGTTGCTGAGCTCGATGCGCACGACGTTGTCGCGGTCGACGTACCACCGGCCGGCGGAGGTGTTGGCGATCAGCTGGAGGTGCTTGTCGAGGGTGGACTCGTAGACGGTGCGGGAGCAGACCGGCCAGTAGGCGTCGGGGCGCGTGCCGGGGGCGAAGTCCCACCGGCCTCGGTAGGACGCCATGACGCGGCGGACACGGTCGGACCACCGGTCGATCCCGAGGGCGCCGTAGCGGGTGATGCCGGCGAGGTCGCGGACCGCGTCGAGCGCCGGGACGTTGGCGATGAACCGGCGGTCGACGGACGTGGTCGAGCGGCGCCAGGTGTCGGTGAGGTCGCCGACGTTGCCGGTGTAGGCGACGGTCTCGGTGAGCTTGGACCGGATCCGCACGGGCAGGTTGGGGCGCAGGCCGAGGCCGGGCGGCTGGTCGGGCTGGGCGTAGACGGTGAGGTTGGCGGTGCCGACCTGCGTGGTCGTGGTGACGCCGTCGACGGACGCGCCCCGGTTGATGCTCACGCCGGTTGCGTCGCACAGGTACTCGGTCCAGGCGGTGGCGGTCGCGGTGTCCCCAAGGGCGCCGGTGTCGAGCTCGTCTCGGTTGAGGACGAAGCCCTCGTCGCCGGGGGTGAGGATCTGGTAGCCGAGCTGGCCGAGCAGCGGGCCGCCGTCGACGGCGTAGATCGCGAGCCGGTCGACGTACACGTAGTTCCCGGTGTTGGTGATGATGAACCGGAACGAGGGCGCGAGGCCGAGGTCGCCGACGTCCATGGCCAGGACGTAACGCGTGGCGATGTTGGACCGGACGTCGTCCTGGGCGAACAGGAGGTTGGCGCCGATGGTCGCGGACGCGGCGTGCTCCAGGTCGGTCGCGGTCAGGACGTCGATGACCAGGACGTAGCGGCCGGGCGGGGCGTCGAGCTGGTCGCGCTGGACGGCGCCGTTGACGGTGCCGTTGTCGGCGTGGACGCGCAACCGGCCGCCGACGGCCTCCAGGACGGCGCCGTCTGCGGTCGACGTCCAGGCGGCTTGCTCGGTCGCGTCGTAGGTCGCGGCGGTGAGCTCGTAGATCAGACCCACCGGCGACCGCCCCCGTTCACGCGCTCGAACTCGGTGATGAGCTCGACGAGCTCGCGGCCGAGGGCGACGCGGTCGGTGCCGGGGCCGGCGGTGACGTTGATGTTGTAGACGCGCTGCGTGGCGGTCCCTGCGCCGTTCTGAGCGGCGATCGTGGGGTTGGTGGGCGTCGGGGTGTACCCGTCGGTCACGGCCCCGGACAGGGCCGTCATGGCGTTGTCTACGGGGGTCGTGTCGCCGAGGCCTTGGGCGAGGCCGGCGACGGTGTAGGCGCCGAGCTCGGCGAACACGCGCGAGGGCGAGTGGATCCCGAGGATCGACTTGACGCCGGACACGGCGTCCAGGCCGATCTGCTTGAGCGCGTCGACCGGGGCGGTCGCCATGGACCAGATCCCGCGCACGAGGCCGTTGATGATGTCGCGGCCGATGTCGTAGAGCCAGTCGCCGGCGGACTTGAGGACGCCGACGACGGAATCCTTGAGGCCGGAGAATGCGCCCCTAACGGTGTGAATGTAATTCGATGCGAGGTCGCTAATGCCACTAAAGATTGACGAGAAAATGTCTTTGATGCCCTGCCAGGCGCCGGACCAGTCGCCGTGGATGAGCGAGGTGACGGTCTTGATGATCCCGCGAATCACTCCGAGCGCGGTGCGCACGATGATCTGGAGCGCGTTCCACACGCCGGCGGCGACGGCGCGCATGGCGGACCAGATCCCGGACCAGTAGGCGCCGGCGGCGGACATGTACGCCTTGATCGTGGCCACGACGAACTGGAACGTGGGCAGGACGTAGGTCTTGAACCAGTCGACGACGACCTTGGCGGCGGCCTGGAGGGCTGCCCACGCCTTCTTGCCGGCCTCGGTCTGGGTGAAGAACCACGTCAGGGCCGCGACGAGGCCGGTGATCGCGAGGATGACGAGGCCGATGGGGTTGGCGTCCATCGCGACGTTGAACGCGAGCTGGACGGCGGTGGCGACCTCCTGGGCGGCCTTCCAGATGGCCAGGACCTTCACGTAGGCCTGCCACGCGAGCACCATGGCGCCGATCGTGACGGCGAGGCCTTCGATCACGCCCCGGTTCTGGATGATCCAGGAGAACGCGGCGGAGAACGCCGGGACGAGCGTGCCTGTGATGAACTCGCCGGCCTTTTGCAGGGCCGGCGTCACGTTCTGCGTCCACCAGCTCGCGAACGACTTGAGCGCGGGAATGCCCTCGGACTGGATCCAGGACGAGACGGCGTCGAACGCCGGCTGGAGGTGGTCCGAGAGCCACGAGACGGCCGCCGTGACCGCCGGCAGGAAGTAGGTGCCGATGGTCGCCTTGATGTTCTCGAACTTGGCGCCCAGGATCTGCTGCTGTTCGGCGAGGGTGTTGCTCTGCTTGGAGAACTGGCCCTGTGCGTCCTTGGTCTGGTCGTAGATGAGCGCGAGGGTTGCGAGGCGCTGGTCGTGGGTGGAGAGCTGCCCGTTGACCTTCTTGAAGCCCATGGTGAGGGCCTTGGCCTGGACGGCGTTGGCGGACAGCGCGAGGCCGAACTTCTCGGCGGGGTCGAACTCGCCGCGCAGCGCGGAGCCGAGCGCGGATGCGGCGTCGGCGGTCGTGCCGCCGAACGTGGCCGCGAGGTCGGAGGACAGCCCGATGAGGTCGTTGGTCTTCTTGCCGGCCTCGTCGAGCGAGAGGCCGGCGGACTTGAGCTGCGTGCCGATTCCGGCGGCGAGCTCGTTGTAGGCGTTCTCGGACAGCCCGACGTCGCCGGCGGCGGACTTGGCCCACTCGTGGACCTGCTGGGCGTTGCCCTTGAACACGGCGTCGACGCCGCCGAACGACTGCTGGAGGTCGGAGGCGGATCCGACGGCGGAGGCGACGAACGCGCCGAGGGCGACGGTGCCGGCGGCGAGGCCGACGGCTACGGCCTTGCCGGCGGCCTTGGCCATGCGGCCGAGCTTGGAGAGGCCGGTCTCGTCGCTGAGGTTCTTGAACGCGCGAGAGAACTGCTTGGTGTCGGCGAGAACGCTGACGACGACGGTCTGTCCGGACAAGGCCGGCCCCTCCTTTCAGTGTCGGTTGCGGCGGCGCAGCTGCGCAGCGATCGCGTTGCGCTGGCGCAGGGTGAGCGACCAGTAGTCGCTAGGGCTCACGCCTGCTTGGACGACGAACCACGCGAGGTCTTGCGCGCGGAGCTCTTCGGCGTGGAGGCGGCCGTCGCCGTCGTAGGGTCCCCGTCGGGCGCCTCGTCGCTGCCCTCGGCGGTGCTCTTGCCGACGCCGATGAGCTCGGAGGCCTCGGCGAACGTGAGGGAGCACGCGTCGTTCCAGGTGAACTCGGAGACCTTGCCGCCGGCGGCGAGGATCTGGCGGCGCTTGACGACGAACGCCACGGCGGCCATGGTCTTGCCCTTCGGGGCCTCGTCCTCGCCGATCGCGGTGATCGGCTGGCCGGAGAGCTCTTCGATCTTGGCGACCTCGCCGAGCGTGAGCTTCTTGACGTCGAACATGGTGGGTGTCCTCTCAGATCAGGTGGTTGGCCCGCAGCAGGTCGCCGAGCCCGTCGTCGAGGTCGCGCAGGACCTCGGCTCGGGACGCGTCGAGCGCGTCGGTCAGGTAGGGGTGGGGCTCGATGTTGTGGGCCGGCCAGCCGTAGTGGATGACGCCGGCGTAGGGCACGCGGGAGGTGCCGGCCCGGACGACGGCCTTGGTCTTGCCCTTGCCGGCCCGGATCGTGGACTCCAGGGCCCCGGAGCGGGCCGGGGTGCGGGGGCGGGCGGCCTCGACGACGACGAGCCCCAGCTTGTGCATGAGGTCGCGCATGTCCTCGGCGTCGGCGCCGGCGGCCGAGAGGGCTCGCAGGGTCTTGCCGAGCCCTTCGACGCGCAGGCGGACCGGGCCGGAGGTGACGTCGAGGTCGCCCGCCGAGGTCACGGGGTGGTGCCCTCGTCCATGGTCGCGACGCCGGGCTTGTTGCCGTCGGCGTCGGTCACGTCGAGCCGGAGCTCAGAGGTGAAGCCGGTGCCGGCGACGACGGCCTCGCCGCCGATCGTCGGTCGCGCCTTGGGGATCTGGACGAAGCCGATGAAGTGCGGCTGCTCGGTCGTCGGCTCGGCGTTGCCCTGCGGGGCGTAGGTGAACGGGACGACCTCGCCGGCGTGCTCCCAGCAGAACCGCCAGAACGACGTGCTGTCGAGGGACTGGACGAACGTGACGTCGAAGAACGGCTGCGCGGCGCCACCCTCGGACGCGTCGCAGAACGTGAGGGTGTCGGTGTCGGCGTCCTCGTGCTCCAGGGTGACCGCCGTGGTCTCGCACTTGCGGTCGGTGTTGTCGGGGGTCTCCCCGAACAGGAGGTAGAGCTTGTTCCCACGGATGCGGGCGGGTCCGGACATGGTCAGTCTCCTAGGACGGGTCGGTTGGTGATGAACGTGAGGCGCTGGGCGATGAACGCCTTGGTGTCGGCGGACTGCATGAACGGCCGGCCGGCGGTCTCGAACGCCCACGCGTTGCCGTCGAGGGCCGCGAGGACCTTGACGACGAGCTCGTCGAGCGCGTCGGTCACGGTCTCGTTGGCACCGGAGCGGGCGACGGCGGTGAGGTCGTAGCGCAGCAGGTGCATCCCGTAGACCTGGCCGGGCTCCAGGGCCGGCGAGCCGCCGGTGACGTAGACCAGGGGCGGGCTCATGCGCTCGGGCAGGTAGTCCCGGACGCCGTCGATGCCGGCGGCCTCCAGGAGCTGCGCGAGCTCGCTGCGCGCGTCGGACAGGACGCTCACAGGCCACGCACCATGTACCGGTCGAGGATCGGGTAGACGCCGGACATGGGATCGCGGGCGAGGCGGACGGGGTCGCCCTCGGTCGGGCCGGACGTGATGCCCGAGGGGGCGCCCCGGCGGGCGTAGAGCTCGGAGCCGACCTCCAGGAGCACGCGGGCGTAGACCTCGGCGTCAGCGACGACGTCGGACGCCGTGGCGGGGTCGCCGCCGGGGCCGACGAGGTAGCGGGCGACGAGCTCGCCGGCCTGGGCCTCGCACTCGGCGACGAACGCGGCGTCGTCGCTGGGCGCGCCCACGTACTCCTGGAGGGTGGTGGCCATGGCTCAGGCGCCGGTCTTGACGGGGACGATGCCGGCGGGGATCTCGTCGGCGATCGCCGAGTAGAGGTAGGTGGAGAAGTCGCGGGACAGGTTGACGATGTTGTCGTCCTGGAGCCGGGCGAGCGGGGACGCGTACTCGCGGATCGCGAGGTGGTTGACGAACGCGCCACCGGCGGCGACCTGCTTGAGGTTCACGCGGACCGGGACGCCGGCGAGGACGCCGGAGATGCCGGGCGCGTTGAGCTCGCCGACGACGTTGGTGCCCGACCCGTAGACGGTCATGAGCGGGCGCCCGTCGGTTGCGGTGAGCGCGGCGAGGCTCTTGAAGTAGGTCTTGTCGACGACGAGCGCGTCGAGGTCGAGGCCGAGGTCCTCGAACTTCTCGGCGGCGTCGACGATCCCGGAGACCCAGTCGACGTACTTGGTGACGTCGGTGACGGTGACGGTGTTGTTCGCGGCGGCCTGCGCGGCGACGACGGTCGAGTAGTGGGCGCGGAACGTCGCGTTGCGGGTCTTGTTCGCGGCGATCGCGAGGGCACGCAGCGAGTGGTCGACGATCGCGACGGACGAGCGCTGGATCGACTGGAGCGACAGGCGCGTGTACCCGCCGAACGTCTCGACGGGCGCGGTCTTGGTCTCGAGCGTCACCTTGCCGAACGCGAGGTCGTCGCCCTCGGCGTCCTGCTTGTCGACCTCGACGGTGTTGGTCTTGAGCTGGGCGTACTCCAGGTTCATGCCCTCGGCCGGCAGGGCGCCGGACGAGAACAGGTCTCGGAGCGAGCTCTTCTCGTCGACGATCCGGGTGAGGTCGCCGATCCAGGCATCCTGGGACACGCTGTCGGCGACGGTGCCGCCGGCGGGGTCCCAGGCGCGGGCCTGGATGGTCTCGTACTCGGCGCGGGCCTCGTCGTCGCCGGCGGCGATCGCCTTGAGCAGCGCGCCGGGGGTGCGGAACCGGCTGACGATCTTGTCGCCGCGCTCGGCCTCGGCGGCGCGGGAGAGCATGACCTCGAACTGGCGGACGACGTCGTCGATCCGCCCGTCGAGCTGGGCGCGCAGCTCGTCGATGCTCTGCGCGGACGGCGTCTGGACGGCGTCCTGGCGCTCGGTGACGGTGGGGGGCATGGTGTTTCCCTTCGGGGTGGCGTGGCGGACCTGGTCGACGGTGGCGCCGTCGTAGGCGGGGAACGGGACGAGAGAGACCTCGCGGACGCGGATCTTGGTGCGGGTGATCGTGACGCCGTCGTCGCCCTCGGTGACGACGTGCTCGATGGGCTCGAAGCCGATCGACATGCGGTCGATGACGCCGTCGCGCAGGAGCGTGTAGGCCTCGTCGCCGCGCGGCGTCGACGAGAGCGTGCCGGTGACCTGCCAGCCGGCCTCGGTGTCCTCGAACTCGGTGATCCGGCCGATCGGCTCGTCGTGGCGCCAGAACGTGAGCGGGAGGTCGTCGGCGGCGTTGGTGACGGCGCCGGGAGCGACCTGCTCGCGGTAGTTGTCGCCCCACCAGTCGGAGATAGTGACGGGGTCGTTGAACGGGACGGCGATGCCGGTGAAGGTCCGCTCGCCGGCGGAGCTCGACGCGGCGCGAACGGCGACGTCGCGCACGCACAGGGCGCGGGTCTCAGGCACCGGTGCCGGCCGGGACGGGGCTGGAGCTGACGGGGGCATCGTCGATCCCTTCGATCGGGTCAAGGTGCTCGGTCGCCCGGACCTCGCTGCGCCGCATCCAGCCGGCGTTGATCGCGAGGGTGTAGGACTCGTAGCGGGTCTTGGTGTCGGTGCGCAGGAGCGTTTCGACGTTGAAGCGGGCCGACTGGCCGCGCGGCAGGAGCACCGTCAGGGCCTCTTCGATTTCGCGCAGGTAGCCCATGAGCGAGAACCGGACGTAGGCCAACCAGTCCTGCTCGACGTTCGAGTAGGACTGGCTGTTGCCCTCGATGACGGCGAGCATGAGCGAGGCCGGCACGCCGAACAGGCGGGCGACCTGCGTGACGTTGAACTGCTGCGACTCCAGCCACTGCGCGTCTGCGGGCTTGAGCAGGATCGGCGAGTAGGTCAGGCCGGCGCCGAGGACGCGGACGCCGCCGTCGGCGGTGTCGTTCCACATCTGCTTGTACTGCGCGCCCTGGGTTCCGGTGAGCATCTGGTCCGTGGACAGGACGCCGTTCGGGACGCCGGCGCCGCCGGGCTGGAACCAGTCGGAGGCGTAGTCGCGGACATCCTTGATGCCGGCCAGCTCGACCTGCGCGGCCTGGATCGGGCCGAGGCCGGCGACCTTGCCGGGCACGCGCAGGAGCTGGAGGTGCGACATGCGCAGCGGGCCGGTCTTGCGGTAGATGCGGCCGTCGTAGTGGTACTCGACGCTGCCGTCCTGGAGCTCGACGACGGTGACCTTGAACGGGTCGACGGGCTCCAGGTTGACGACCTGCCCGAACGACCCGAGGCGCTGGATCCAGAACGCGTTGCCCGTCGTGGCGAGGGCGACGACGCTGCGCTCGATGAACGCGGACCGCGACTCATCGATGTCGGGCTGAGCGATCAGGGTCGGGGTGTCGATGATGACGCCGCCGCGCTCGACGTCGATGGAGAGCTGAGAGGCGGCGATCGCGTGAATCTGGATCGCGCGGTAGACCGAGCTGATCGTCAGCGCGGTCGCCGGGGTGATGATCCCGGACGCGGCCCGCGACGGCGGGACGACGCCGTCAGCAGGGCCGGAGCCGTCGTCCGTCGTCGCGCGGACGAGGCCGACCGCTGCGCCGAGTCGCTGGATGAATCCCACGACTCCTATTTGGGTGAGGTAGGGGGGAATCCATCGAACACGCCGGCGCGGCGGCGGTCACTTGCCTCGGAGCTGCCGGACGACGTCCTGGTCGCCGGGGTGGGCGCGGAGCTCGTGGTGACGGGCCTGGCGCAGGGCCTCGCCCCGGTCGAGACCGGGCAGGCCGCGCCAGCCGCACGGGCACAGCGGCAGGAACGATCCTCCGCCGACGTCGACGCGTACACGCATGGCGTGACCTCCTAGAAGATCTGGATGAGCGGGCTGATCTTGGCCGCGAGCCACGCCGCGGTGACGCCGGCGACGAGCGGGTCGATCGGCCCGAGTGAGTCGCGGCGGGACAGGACGGTCACGTCGGACAGGGTCCGTTCAGCGGCGACCTCCAGGGCCGAGCGCATGGCGGGGTCGGCGTCGTGGATGAGCCAATGCCGCTCGGGCGTCGAGTCCTTGACGAGGGCCTTGAACTGACCCCACGCGGTGGCCCCGTCGCGCCCGCCCACGGTCTGCACGGGCACGCCGGCGTGCTTGAGCTGCGCGGTCACGATGCGGGCCGGCCCGCCGTCGTCGGCGCCGATGGTCGCCGCACCGTCGGTGTAGAGCTCGGTGACGTAGGGCACGAGCCAGTCGGCGCCCTCGCGGGTCTCGCGTAGGTGGAGGTTCACGACGCCGGCGTCGTCGAGCCACGCCGCCCACACCGACGCCTGCGTGCGATCGAGCGCGACGTCGTAGCCGTAGGCGACACGCTCGGGGGCCGGCGGCGCCTGCTCGGTCGCGAGCGTGTCGTAGAACTCGAGGTCGAGGATCGTCGACTCGACGCGCGTGCGGCGGTTGAGGTACATGCGCAGGAAGTTCGCGTGCGTGTTGTTCTCGGGCTTGGACTCGGTCGCGAGGTCGTCGATCGTGACGAGCCGGTCCAGGCCGGGGTGGTACTCCCACGTCGCGGGGTCGTAGGGGTCGAGCTCGTCGGCCGGGGACCACTCGAAGTAGGCCGTCGTCGAGTCGGGATCCAGTGTCGCGAGCCGGCCGGCGTCCACCAGGTCGTTCCAGTACTCCGACGTCGCGTCGCCGGCGGCGCTGATCACGTACAGCTGCCGGTCGCGGCGGGTGATCATCGCCGGCCGGATCGCGGCCATGAGCTCGTCAGCGGCCTCGCGCGAGAACGCCCAACCCTCATCGATGAGGACGAGGTCAGGCGAGTAGCCGTGGAGCGAGTCGCGGGTCGGGGCGAACGGGCTGATGTACG
Source organism: Luteimicrobium sp. NPDC057192 (assembly GCF_042670205.1). NCBI lineage: Bacteria > Bacillati > Actinomycetota > Actinomycetes > Micrococcales > Luteimicrobium > Luteimicrobium sp. NPDC057192. The sequence continues at coordinate 43,218 of NZ_JBHUWD010000030.1, forward strand.
ACCCGTTCGGGAACGTCGCGCGCTGGGAGCCCTTGCCGCGCTTGACGTCGACGAACCGCTTGAGCGGTCCGTTCTCGACGTCGGCGATCAGGTCATCCCAGCGGGCGCCGGCGTCCTTTCCGAGCTGCGCGGTGGTGAAGATCTGCGACGCGTCGCGGGTGATCGCGCGGTCGACGACGATCGGGCGCAGGAGCGTCGTCTTGCCGGCCTGGCGCGGGACGGCGACCACGACGGTCTGGTACCGGTAGCGCAGCCGGTGGCCCGGAGGGTTGAGCTCGGTCGCGACGTCGGCCACGTACTGCTGCCAGGGCAGGAGCGGGCGGCCGAGCGCGGCGGCGATCGCGGCGACCTGCCGGCCGCGCGTGCGGAGCCGGGGGTTGCGGCGCGTGTAGAAGCGGGGCGGGCGGGCGAGGCCGGTGGGGTGCGCGGTGGGCGCCGGCGCGGTGAGGGTCACGCGAGGGCCTCGCGGAACGCGGCGAACGCGGGGTCGTCGAGCGCGCCGGCGGGGACCTCGCCGCCGGGGATCGCGGGGAGCGCGTCCAGGAGCTCGTGGAGCTCGCGGACGAGCGTGGTGGTCGCGACGGACACCTTGGCCCACGCGAGCCCACGGTCGACGGCCGCTGCGGTCTCCAGGATGAGCTGCACCGTGAGCGCGTCGGCGTCGCCGAGCACGCCGGCGACCTCGCGGGCGGCGATCGCGCGTTGCGCGGCCTGCCGGATGACGCCTCCCGAGGCGCCCACGCTCAGATCGAACAGAACAGGCTGCGTCTCGGTCACGATCGGCTCCCTTCGGTGTCTTTGCTGGTCATCCCGTTTTTTTCTGGGCCAGTTCGGGGGGAAATGGAAACTGTGGGCGGGGTGTCCGGCGCCTCCCCACGGAAGAACGAGGCGGCCGAGCGGGCCGGGCGCCGGCGGAACGACGCCAGCAGCTCCGGGGTGAGCAGCCGGGCGCCACGCCGGCTGTTGCACCGGCGGTGAGCGGGCCGCAGGTTCGACAGGTGGTCGCTGCCGCCGTACTTGCGTGGCACGACGTGGTCGGCGCTCGGTCCCGAGGGGTGGCGGGGCGGGGCCGCGAGGTTGATGCGCTCCAGGCACAGGTGGCACGTCGAGCCGTAGAGCTCGATGACCTGCTTCGTGAGCGCGACCGCGCGGCGCCCGCCCCAGGTGCTCATGCCTGCGGCTGGTCTCGGATGGGCCGGCGCCACCACGGCACGTCGCCGTGGACGACGCGCGGCGGCATGGGCGGGCGCACGGCACCGACCCGACGGGCGACGTCCGCCGGCGTGACGACGGGCGTCGACGGGGGCGTCACGACGACGACCTGGTCGCCGCTGACGACGGTGGCCGGGTCGGGCGCGACGTGCTCGACCAGACGCTCGACGTGCGTCCACTGACCGGGGGCGTAGATGCCGACGGGGTCGGGCTCGCCGTCGTTGTCCATGTAGACGGTGAGCTGGCCCTCGTCGACGTCGACGGCGTCGGCCTGGTGGGTGACCTTCTCGCCGGTGCTCCAGTCGCCGGCGGGGCGGTGGACGACGTAGGTGCTCATGCTGCGGTCTCCTGACGCTTGAGGATGTTGGACACGGTCTGCGGTGAGACGCCGACCTTGGACGCCACCTGCCGGTATGACAGTCCGGTGGTGGACAGCTCGACGACGCGGGCAACGGTGGACGCCGGCGTGACGTTGGACGGGCGCCGCTTGGACGCTGGACGCTTGGACGCCTGCCGGCGCGCGTGCTCGACGACCTCGGCGCTCGGGGGCGTGCGCCTGGACACGAGGCCGGCCCGGCGTTCGGGCTCGAACTCGATGACGGGCGCCGTGGACGGCTGCGGGCTGGGCTCGGGCGTGGACGGGCGCTGGACGATGAGGTCGGCGATCGTGTGGGTCGCGAGCAGCACGGCCACGGGCGCGACGACGGACGACGGTGCCCACGAGACGCTGGACGTCCGGGGCCGGTGTCCAGCCGTGCGCTGCGTTGCCGCCCACGCTCACGGCCGTCCACAGGGCGAGGGCCGTCCAGGCCGTCCACTGCCGCTCGCCGCGAGCTCGCGCGACGAGCACGGCGAGCGTGTAGACGGCGATCGCGCCATCGATCATCACGGGCACGCACCACGAGAGCCGGCCGGGGACGTGGCCCCACGCGGCGAGCTGCACGAGGCCGGCGAACGAGAGCGCGAACGAGACGCCGGCCAGCAGCACGGCCGACGTCGTCGCGACGATGAGGACGGGCTTGGTGTCGGGGTCGATCCGGGCGGTCATGCGCTGACGGCCTTGATCGTGACAGGCGCGCCGATGCCCACGGCGTGGAGGTTGCCGGCGGCCAGGGTGAGCTGCGCCCACGCGGTCTGGACGTTCTCGGTGGCGGCCTCCAGGGCGATCCGGGTGATCGTCGAGTCCACCTGGTGCTTGGACGTGTGGAGACGCTGGAGCGCGGCGTCGGTCTGGTGCGCGAGGTCGATGATCGTGAGCTGCACGTCGCGTGCGTTCTCGATGTTGCCTGCCATCGTGGTCGTCCTCTCAGTGGGGTGTGGTCCGGCGTCGTCGCCGGGCGTTGGTGAAGTCGATGACCTTGGGCGGGTCGTCGTCTGTGAGGGTGAGGTCGTGCGCAGCGAGAGCGGCTATGTCCAGGCGCGGCTGCACCTGCGACGCCCTCCGGGCCGCTTGTTCCGTGCGTCTCGCGGAGGCGAGACGCCGGCAGAGGGCGCAAGCCGACTCGCCGGTGCGTGTCTTGCGCCAGACCTCTACGCCGTGCTCGCAGGTGATCGGTGTGCTCACTGCTCGGCCCTCCGGCAATCGGGGCAGGTGAGACGGCCGTCGCGCTTGCGCTGGCCCACCGGCCAGCCGTGGTCGCACTCGTCGCGGTTGTAGATCGCGCGTCCGGCGCGCGTCACGACGCCCCCCAGGGCGTCGGGACCTTCGATGAGCGCCCGCGCAGCGGGCTCTTGAAGGGCTTGTGTCTGTTCCGGGTCTCCTACGCGGGGAGGCGTGCCTCCGGACCCTCCCCGTAGGGGGGTGGGGTGGGCGCTCAGTTCCACATGGTGTGACCTGCGAGAACGCTTGTCGTTGCGGAGCTTCGTGCGTGTGTAGCGGGTCTTGATCGTCATGATCCGGCGCAGCGTCTCGGCCCGGTGCTGGGCAAGGCGCTCGTCGTGCCAAGGGCGGGCGGCGAAGATGAGCTCGACGAGCTTGTGCTTGACGATGCGGATCCAGCCGGGCGTGCCGTGGCGCTTGGACGCGGACTCGATGGTGATTCCGCCTCGCGTCCACTCGATGACGCCCAGGTCCTCCAGGAGGTGCAGGCACCGGGCCGTCCACTTCATCGACAGGCCGGCGCGGTCGGCGATATCCATGACGGTCGCCTTGCCGGCTGCGGAGCGGTGGGGGAGCTGCGCCACGAGGCCGTGGAGCACGCTGCGCACGCCCTGCATGGAACGGCCGTTGAGCTCGCCCCAGCCGGCGTTCGAGAGGGACGTCATGAGCGACGGGGCGCTCCAGGACGCGTTGGGCGTGGGGCGGCTCACAGGTCGACCTCCGGGCGCGGCTGCGCGACGTAGAACGGGGTGCGGCGCGGCTCGACGCCGAACCGCTCGCGGTAGACCGCGACGTAGGCCTCGCGGCGCGTCTCGGGCTTGGTCCAGGGCGTCACAGCGACTCGCCGCCCTGGAGGTAGGTCCGCTCGAACTCGGCGAACGTCATGCGGCCGTTCTTGGCCCACCACTCGCGGAGCTCGTCAGACGCCCACCGGTGCGCGCGGCGCTCGGGGCCGATGAACAGGGACCAGGCCGAGACGCCACGCTCTCGGGCCTCGTGGTTGAGCAGGTGGCCGCGCGTCGCGAGCTCGGCGCGCTCGTACTGCGCCTCGCGGTAGAGCTCGAACGCGTCGCGGACGTCGCGCCACAGCGCGATCGCGTCATCGAAGATCGCGCTCACCGGCGGGCCTCGTACCAGTGAGCCGCCACGCACAGAGCGACGACGACGCCGGCCAGGATCCAGCCGCCGGCCGTCACTCGGCGCCCCGGGTGACGTCACCGGCCGGCGCACTGACACGGCGTGCGGGAGAGTCGGCGCACGCCGTGTCAGCGGTTTCCCCTACGGTCAGCTCAGCGCCGGACGGTAGGACGTCCGGCCCAACCGAAGGAGAGTCTTCGTGGGCACCCTCAACGACATCGTCGGCGACAAGATCCCCGCCGAACTGACCGTCACCCGCCACCTGATCGACACGCTCGATGAGGGCGAGGCCCTGACGAACGAGCGGGTGACGGGCGCGCTGATCAGCGCCGTCGTGGAGCTCGAAGCGCGACTGGTCGAGCTGGAGCGCGGCCATGGCGCGGGCGAGCTCGCGGCCGAGAGCGACACGGTCAACTGACGCCAGGGGGCAGGCGCACGCCGCCATTCGCTGATCGCTCACCGGGCACCGACCACGCGGGCGGCTCCGACGAGGCGGATCACTTCCTCGCGCTCCGCCTGGATGCGCTCAATGTCGGCGCGGTCGAACAGATAGGCGCCGTTGCTCCCGGGGTACTTGAACGCCGGCGTGATGCGGCCGTCCTGGACCCATCGCACGAGCGTCGAGCGGTCGATCCCGAGCATCGAGCACGCCGTTGCGCTCGTGAGGGTCGTCTCTTCGATCGGTTCCATGCCGACAGTGTGCGCAATGCGCATCCCGTAGGTCAAGCGAAGACACGCGGAGAAGCGCACCGTCTTGTGTGGTAAGGGGACGCGTGCAATGCTCGTTGCATGAGCATTCAGCCTGAGAGTGGTGTCGTGCCGGTCTTCGACATCGCCGATCGCATGCGTAAGGCGCTGCGCGTCGCCGACGTCGGCGTGCAGGAGATGGCGGACTATCTGGAGGTCTCGCGCGGGGCCGTCGGAAACTGGATCAACGGCAAGGCCAAGCCGAGCCCTCAGTCTGTGCGCTTGTGGGCGCTCCGGACGGGCGTGCCCTACGAGTGGCTTCGGGATGGAGAAAGCCCCCGCCAGGGTGGACCTGACGGGGGCAATGGGCTCCTGCGGCTGGACTCGAACCAGCGACCGTCCGATTAACAGTCGGATGCTCTGCCAACTGAGCTACGCAGGATCGCGCGGGATAAAGCCTAGCAGCCCGGACCGGGTGCTCAGGACCACTTTCGAGCGCCCGAGGCGCGGTCCGACGCGCTCGACCGCGGACGCCAGGACGGTGCGCGCGGCTGCCGTCGGGACCGATACGGAGCCGCCGCTCATCCCTTCTGGGTGAACTGATCGGACGAGCCGCCGCTTCCCGCGCCAAATGCACACACCGGTGCTAGTTTCCGAAGCGTCGTGAGGTGGACGCCACGTCACGACCCGGACATCTTCGCCCGCCCGAGGAGGCACCCATGAGCTTCTGGAACTACTTCTGGCTCGTCGTCGAGATCTTCTTCTTCTTCGCGTACCTGGTCGTGTTGTTCATGATCATCACGGACCTCTTCCGCGACCACAAGCTCTCGGGCTGGTGGAAGGCGCTGTGGGTGATCTGCCTGATCATCTTCCCGCTGATCACAGCGCTCGTGTACGTGATCGCGCGGGGCAACGGGATGACGCAGCGCCAGATCGCGACCCAGCAGCAGGCCAAGGCCGCGACCGACAGCTACATCCGCAACGTCGCCGGCGCGTCGCCCGCCGACCAGATCGCGACCGCGAAGCAGCTCCTCGACACGGGGGCCATCGACCAGGCGGAGTTCGACAAGCTCAAGGCTGCCGCGCTCGCCTGAGCGCGCCACCACCGGGGAGGCGACATGTTCGAGTACTGGATCCGGGACCTCACCGGGGACCATCGCGACACGCTCGTGCGGGCCGAGTACGACGACGACGCGGTCGCCGCGATCAAGGGCCACCTCAGGTCCGGGGAGATCGGACCCTTCCGCGGCGAGATCTCGCTCGTCCGTTCGGACGGCGAGATCATCGAGACGTGGGACGGCCCCGACCAGGTGTTCTACCTGGAGGAGAAGGGCACGCCCGGCGCCTGACCGCCGTCCGCAGCACGAGGAGCCCTCACCCTGGGGGTGCGGGCTCCTCGCCGTCTCAGGGGCGGCGCTCCATGCAGACCAGCCTCGGGCGGTCCGGCTCCCAGGACTCGACCGGGGCGAAGCCGCGCCGGGCGTAGGCGCGGATCGCGTCCGCCCGCCAGTCCCACACCGAGAGCCGGACGGGGCCGCGCGCGAGGCCGATCGCGGCGTCCAGGAGCGCTCCGCCGGCTCCCGCCCGGCGGTGCGCCGGGTCCACCCAGAACCGCTTGAGCTCGACCGCACCCTCGGGGCGTGGCTTCACCACGACGACGCCTACCGCGCTCCCGACGGGACCCGCCAGGAGGACCTGCGCGTCGTCGAACGCCTTCGCCGGGGCGTGCACCTCGACGAGGTGGCGGGGCTGCAGCGGCGCGTCCGGGCCGGGGCCGTCGGGACCGAGGTGCTCGTGCTTCTCCCGCTCGGTGCGCCTGAGGTAGTCCTCGAGGAGGCGTGCGACGTCGTCCGCGTCGTCGGGCAGTCGGGCGTCGCGGACGAGCACGGTGGGGGACGCGGGCGTCATCGAGTCCTCGAGGAACGGCGCGCTTCGGCACGCGGGAGTAGGGCAGGTGGGGCTTGAACCCACGACCGACGGATTATGAGTCCGCTGCTCTGACCGGCTGAGCTACTGCCCCGCGACGACAGCGTACCGGCCCGCCCCAGGTCCCCGGACGGGGACCTGCGACGGGCCGGTAGGCGTGTCGGACGTGCGACGTCAGGCCGGGGAGACCTCGTCGACGCCAGGGAGGGTGCGCGTGGTCGCCAGGCGGCGGTACCAGTGCGCGGAGTCCTTCCAGGTGCGCTCGAGCGTGTCGTAGTCGACGCGGATGATCCCGAACCGCTTGGAGTACCCGTAGCTCCACTCGAAGTTGTCGAGCAGCGACCACGCGAAGTACCCGCCCACGTCGGCGCCCCCGTCGATCGCCTTGCCGACGGCCTCGACGTGGTCGTGGAGGTACGCCACGCGCTCGGGGTCGTGCACGGCGCCGTCGGGGGAGACGACGTCGTCGAACGCGGCGCCGTTCTCGGTGACCATGAGCGGCTGCTCCGGGTAGGTGGCGTGCAGCGAGAGCAGCAGGTCGGTCATGCCCTGCGGCTCGATGTTCCAGCCCATCGCGGTGTAGGGGCCGGGCTGCTGGAGGAACTCGACGTCGGTGACACCGACCCACGGGGTCGCGGCGGACTCCGCGTGGCCGTCGTTCTGCTCGGGCGCCCCCTCGCCGGCGAAGTGCCGGACGCGCGCGGTCGAGTAGTAGTTGACGCCGAGGACGTCGAGCGGCTGCCGGGTGATCGCGAGGTCGCCGTCCTCGACGAACGACCAGTCGGTCACGTGCGCGGTGTCCTCGAGGAGGTCGGCGGGGTAGGCGCCGTCGAGGAGCGGACCGAGGAACGCGCGGTTGGCAAGCGCGTCGATCTTGCGGACGGCGTCCGCGTCCTCGGCGCTGTCCGTGTCGGGGCGCACGACGTGCAGGTTGAGCGTGACGGACGTGCGCGCGTCGTCGCCCAGGACGTCGCGGATGGCCTGGACGGCGAGACCGTGCGCCAGGTTGAGGTGGTGGACGGCGCGCAGCGCGCCCTCGCCCTCCGTGCGGCCCGGCGCGTGGACGCCCGACGCGTACCCGAGGTACGCCGAGCACCAGGGCTCGTTGAGCGTCGTCCAGGTGTCGACGCGGGCGCCGAGCTCCTGGGCCATCCGCCGTGCGTACTCGGCGAACGCGTACGCGGTGGCGCGGTTGGTCCAGCCGCCGGCGTCCTCGAGCTCCTGCGGGAGGTCCCAGTGGTAGAGCGTCACGACGGGCTTCACCCCGGCCTCGCGCAGCGCGTCGACGAGGCGCGAGTAGAACGCGATGCCTGCCTCGTTGAACTCGCCCGAGCCACCCGGCTGGACGCGCGGCCAGGAGATCGACAGCCGGTAGGCGTCGAGCCCGAGGTCGCGGATGTGCTGCACGTCCTCGGCCCAGCGGTGGTAGTGGTCGTCGGCGACGTCGCCCGTGTCGCCGTCGAGCACCTTGCCCGGGGTCCGGGAGAAGGTGTCCCAGATGGACGGGCCGCGGCCGTCCTCGTCCGCGGCGCCCTCGATCTGGTAGGCGGCTGTCGCGGAGCCCCAGACGAAGTCGTCGGGGAACCGTCGTGGCGTGGTCATGCTTCTCCTCGGGTGCTGGTGCGGGGCCGGCCTGCGGGCCGGCGGGTGCTCCGGTGCGCTGCGTTCATCGTGCCAGATCCGCGGCAGCGATCCGGCCCTCGGCGGTGCCCGCCTCGAAGCGGACCACCTGGTCGCCCGAGCGCAGGGCCCAGGCGCGGTCCGAGGTGGTCGTCACGACCACCTCGTCCCCGGTGCGGCGGACGTGGAACTCGGCGTCGGCCGCACCCACCCCGGCGTCCGACGCCGGGACGACGACCGTGGAGTCGTGGCCGTCCGCGAGCTGGACCAGGTGCAGCGTGACGCCGTCGGCCCAGTCGTAGTCGGTGGTGCCGGTCTCGGCGCCGAGCGGGAGGACCGTGTCGGGGCGGACGAGCAGGGGCAGCGAGTCGAAGCCGTGCTGCTGCCTGACCCAGCGCGGCCCGGTGACCGTCGAACCGTCGAGCAGCGACGTCCACGTGCCCTCGGGGACGTACACGTCGACGTCGCCCTCCCCGCTGAAGACCGGCGCCACGAGCAGCGACGGGCCCAGCAGGTACTGCGTGTCGACGTCCCAGCCGCCGCGGTCCTCGGGGAGCTCGAGCACCATCGGCCGCATGAGCGGAGTCCCGTGCGCGACGACGTCGCGGGCCGCGGCACCGAGGTACGGCAGGAGCGAGAGCTTGAGCTTCGTGAAGCGGCGGGTGACGTCGACGGCCTCGTCGTCGAACGCCCACGGCACGCGGACCGAGCCCGAGCCGTGCAGGCGCGAGTGCGACGACAGGAGTCCGAACGCCAACCAGCGCTTGAAGACGGCGGGGTCGGGGTCGCCCTCGAAGCCGCCGATGTCGTGGCTCCAGTAGCCGAAGCCGGACATGGCGAGCGAGAGGCCGCCACGCAGCGTCTCGGCCATCGACACGAACGTCGAGTCGTTGTCGCCGCCCCAGTGCACGGGGAACTGCTGGCCGCCCGCGGTCGCCGACCGCGCGAACAGCGCAGCCTGACCCGTGCCGCGCTTGCGCTCGAGGAGCTCGAACACCGTCTGGTTGTAGAGGTGCGTGTAGTAGTTCCGCATCCTTTGCGGGTCCGAGCCGTCGTGCCAGACCACGCCGTCGACGGGGATCCGCTCGCCGAAGTCGGTCTTGAAGCAGTCGACGCCCATGTCGAGGAGGCCCTCGAGCTTGCTCGCGTACCAGGCCGCCGCGGCCGGGTTGGTGAAGTCCACGACCCCCATGCCGGCCTGCCACAGGTCCCACTGCCAGACGCCGCCGTCCGTGGTCCGCAGCAGGTAGCCCTTCTCGGCTGCCTCGGCGAACAGCGGGGACTTCTGGCCGATGTAGGAGTTGATCCACACGCAGATGCGCAGGCCCTTGTCCTTGTAGCGCTCGAGCATGCCTTCCGGGTCGGGGAAGGTCCGGGGGTCCCACTCGAAGTCGCACCACTGGTACTCGCGCATCCAGAAGCAGTCGAAGTGGAACACCGAGAGCGGGATGTCGCGCTCGGCCATGCCGTCGACGAACGACGTCACGGTCTGCTCGTCGTAGCTCGTCGTGAAGGACGTCGAGAGCCACAGGCCGTACGACCACGCCGGCACCTGCGGGGGGCGGCCCGTGAGCGCCGTGTAGCGCTCGAGGACGTCCTTGGGGGTCGGCCCGTCGATCACGTAGTACTCGAGGTGCTCGCCGGCGACCGAGAACTGCGTCCGCTCGACCATCTCCGACGCGACCTCGAACGACACGAGCTCGGGGTGCGCGACGAAGACGCCGTACCCGCCGCTCGTGACGTAGAACGGGACGTTCTTGTACGCCTGCTCGCTCGACGTGCCGCCGTCCGCGTTCCAGATGTCGACGGTCTGGCCGTTCTTCACGAACGGCCCGAACCGCTCGCCCATGCCGTAGACCTTCTCGCCGACGCCGAGCGCGAGCTGCTCGTGGACGAACGAGCCCTCAGGAGTCGTCGCGACCCCGGCGCCCTTGGGCAGGCTCGACGTCAGGACCTTGCCGCGCGACTCGAAGTCGACCCGCCACGGGCCCGTGCGGTGCACCCGGACGGACAGGTCGCCGGTCGTGAGGACGGCGGCGTCGTTGTCGAGGTGCGTGGTGACGTCGACGGGGGACCGGTGGACCGTGTACGCGGGGTGCCGCGGGCGGGTGCCGGCCCAGTGCTCGATGCGCACCTTGACGACGCCCTCGGCGGGGCTCGAGTACGTGAGCGTCACGAGGGGCGCGTTGAGGGTGTCGCCCCGGCCGCGCACGCGCTTCGTCGTGGCCCAGACCGTCAGGGTGCCTGCCTCGGGGTCGGCGCGGACGTCGTCGACCTCGACCGGGTGCAGGACCTCGACGCCGGGGCGCAGCTGCCAGTAGCCGTCGGTGAACTTCATGGTGGGGTGGTGCTCCTCGTGAGGGTGAGCGTGCGGACGGGAAGGGCGGGGCCGGGCCTACTTGACGGCGCCGGCGGTGATCCCCCGCGTGAGGGTCCGCTGGAAGAACAGGAAGAACAGCAGCGTCGGGATCAGCGAGACGAGCGTCCCGGCGTTGAGCGTCGGCACGTCGAGCATGCGGTCACCCTGCAGCGACGCGAGCGCGATCGGGACGGTCTGGGTGTCGTTCGTCGTGAGCATGACGAGCGGGATGAAGAACTCGTTCCACGTCCAGATGAAGAAGAAGATCAGCAGCACCGAGAGCGTGGGACGCACCACCGGGAACACGACGCGCCACAGGATCTGCCACCGGTTCGCGCCGTCGAGCGACGCCGCCTCGAGGAGCGCCCGCGGGAACGTCCCGAGGACCGACGAGAGCAGGTAGGTGCCGAACGCGGCCTGGATGACCGTGAAGATGAGGACGATGGACCAGCCCGAGTTGTTGAGGCCGATGTTCTGCATCATGCGGAACAGGGGGTAGACGAGAACCTCCTGCGGCAGCATGTTGGCGAGCAGGAAGATGCCCACGATCCACAGGCGGCCCTTGACGCGGCCGATCCCGATGGCGAACGCCGAGAGCAGGGACAGGGCGACGCCGAAGATCGCGACGAGCCCGGACGTCCAGATCGAGTTCCAGAGCTTGACGGGGAAGTCGACGCGGTCCCAGAAGACCTTGAGCCCGTGCGTGTAGAACTCGGTCGGCCACGACAGCGGGCCGTTGGCCGAGTAGTCGTCGGGCGACTTGAAGGCGTTGAGCAGCATGATGACGAACGGCGAGATCATCAGCAGCCCGACGATCACGGCGAGCACGATCAGCACCCACCGCAGCGGCCCCCGGTGGAACCGGTCACGCTTGCGGTCGGTGCCGGTCCCCGCGGCTCCGGCGCCGGTGGTCGAGGTGCCCGGCAGGGTCTCGGTGACGGTGGCCATCAGGCACCCCTCTCTTCCTTGCGCGCGCTGCGGTTCTGGAGCAGCTGGATGACCGACGCGACGACGATGATGATGACCGTCAGGACGGTCGCCACGGCTGCGCCGTAGCCGACCTTCGACTTGTCGAAGAAGTTCAGGTACGAGTAGTACGACGGCACGAGGGTCGAGCCCTCGGGGCCGCCCCGGGTCAGGACGTAGATCGGACCGAAGACCTTGAGGGCAGCGATGGTGCAGGTCAGCGTGATGACGAACGTCTCGGGTTTGATCTGCGGCATCGTGATCGCGCGGAACCGCGCCCACCAGTTGGCGCCGTCGAGCTCCGCGGCCTCGTACAGCTCCGGGTCGACGCGCTGGAGCGCGGACATGAAGATCACGGTCGGGTAGCCGATCTGGATCCAGATCAGCACGAGCATGACCGACGGCAGGGCCGTCGACGGGTTGCCCAGCCAGTCCGGCGGGTTGTGCACCCCGACCGTCTTGAGGATCTCGTTGAGGGCGCCCGTCTGCGCGTTGAGGATCCAGTTCCACAGGATGCCGGCGACGGCGACGGGAAGGATCTGCGGCAGGTAGTACGTGGCGCGCAGGACGCTCGCGACGCGGCCGTTGAAGTGCTTGCCGATGTAGTCGAAGAGCAGCGACGCGAGCAGCAGGCCGATCACGGTCGGCACGACGACCATCGCGACGATCATCCAGACCGAGTTCTGGAACGACTGCCAGAACTGGTCGTCGTGCATGAGGTCGGCGTAGTTGTCGAGGCCGACCCAGGTCATCTTGGTGATGCCGCCGCGCCACTTGTGCAGCGAGTACCAGATGTTGAGGACGAACGGGATCCCGATGATCGCGACGAACGCCGCGAGGCCGGGGATCAGGTAGAGCCAGTACGTCGACGGCACCCAGCGCCGTCGACCGGAGCCGCGCCGGGCGGCGCGTCGCGCCGTGGTCGGCGCCGTGGAGTCCTGCGGGGGCAGGGTGGCGGGTGCGGAAGACATCGGTTCTCTCTCTTCGGACGGCGGGGGCCGGCGGGCGGGCCCAGGCGCTCGGGGGGAGCGCCCGGGCCCGGGCGTGTCAGCCGTTGAGGAGGTCGTCCTTGCCGGACTCGTACTGCTTCTGGAGCTGGGTCAGGACGTCGTCGGTCGACTTCGAGCCGTTCACGACGGACTGGAGGGCGCTGACGATCTGGTCGTAGAAGCCGGCGACGGGCCAGTCGGGGTAGAACGCGAGGGCATCGTCGGACACGAGCTTCTGGAACTGCTCGGTGAAGGTCTTGGTCTTCGCGTCGGTGATGGTCGAGGCGTCACCCGCGATCGGGAGGCCGCCCTTCTGACCGAGGATGTTCTGGACCTCGTCGCTCAGGGTGATGTCGATGAAGTCCTCGGCCAGGCCCTTGTTCTTGGCGTTCTGCGGGACGACCCAGAGGTTGCCGGACGAGCCGAGCGCGAAGTTCGAGCCGGGGAACTGGAACTGGCCCCAGTCGAACTTGGCCTCGTTCACGAGACGCCCGAACCACCAGGAGCCCGAGACCATGATCGGGTACTTGCCCGAGATGAACGACGTGCCCATGTCCTCGGCGGTCAGGCCGGCCGAGTTCTTGGCGATGTAGCCCTTCTTGGTCCAGTCGCTGATCGTGTCGGTGGCGGACGTGAGCTGCTCACCGTGCCAGTCGACGTCGTTCTTGAAGAGCTGGTAGTCGTCGATCCACGAGCGGTCGGCCTTGGTCAGCGCGAGCTGGTACCAGAGCTGCCCGAGCGGGTACTCGGCGCCGGCCGGGTTGAGCGGCGTCACGCCCGCGGCCTTGAACTTCGCCAGGGCGGCCGTGAACTCGTCGAGCGTCGTGGGGACGGCGACGCCGTACTTCTTGAACATGGCGGCGTTGTAGTAGACCGTCACGTACTCGCCGTAGTTCGGGACGCCGTACCAGTCGCCCGACCCCATGAGGCCGTTCTCGTCGTACTGGGCGGTCGTCGCGATCGAGCCCGTGACCTTCTTGTCCCAGCCGCGGTCCTTCGCGACGTCGGTGAGCGGCGTGAGCAGGCCCTGCGAGGCGAGCTGGCCGGCCGTCGCGTTGCCCTTGTTGTACTCCATGACGTCGGGGACGTCGTCGCCGGTCAGGATGATCTTGGCGTTCTTCTGGATCTGCTCGAACGTCTGCGACTCGGTCTTGACGGTGACGCCCGGGTGCTTCTGCTTGAAGATCTCGATGGCCTTGGCCCAGGCCTGGCCCATCGCGGAGTCGTCCGACTCGTAGTCCCAGATGGTCAGCGTCTTGCCGTCGGCGTTGGCGGTGGCGTCGTCCGAGCCGCCGCCGCTGTCGCCGCCGGAGCAGGCGGCCAGGGTCAGGGGCAGGGCCAGGGCGGCGACGAGTGCGCCGGCCGTGATCTTGCGCTTCACGGTGTGTCCTTCCGTTGGTGCGTCGATGCAGCGATGCGTCGGTTGCGGTGCGTCGTTGCGGGTTCGCGGGTGTCCGCTGGTGGTGGGGACGGGGTGATGGTGCTGGAGCCGGGCGGGCGACCGCGGCTCAGCGTCTCGGTGCTGGCCCCGTGGACGCCCCGGGGGACAGCACGCAGGTGACGAGGCGGGGCGCCTCGCGGTACGTGGTGCCTTCGAGGGCGGCGAGGAGCTCCTCGACCGAACGGCGCCCGAGCTCGTGCCCGGGGGCTCGCATGGTGGTCAGCGGCGGGTTGTACATCGCGCCGACCTCGGGTGACGTCACGACGGCGAGCACCGAGACGTCGTCGGGGACACGCAGGCGGCGGTCACGCAGCGCCTGCGTCACGCCGAACGTCGCGGTCTCGTTCATGGTGACGAACGCCGTGGTGTCGGGGCGTTCGTCGAGGATCGCGCTCGTGGCGAGCCGGCCGGCGAGCGGCGACTCGTCGCTCGTGACGTCCGTCGCCTGGATGCCGCGCGCGGAGGCGGCCGCCAGGAACGCGTCCCGTGCGCGCACGGTCGGGCCGTAGCCCGTGTCGAGCGAGTGCTGGGAGTGGTTCACGAAGGCGACCGTCGTGTGGCCGAGGTCGGCCAGGTGGTCGACGGCGTCCGTGAGGGTGCGCTCGAAGTCGATGTCGACCCAGGAGCGGCCGTCGAGCTCCTCGGTACGGCCGATCATCGTGAACGGCACCTGCGAGGCGAGCAGCGCGTCGATGCGCTCGTCCTGCAGGGAGACCTCCATCACGAGGACGCCGTCCGCGAGGCCCTGCCGGACGAGGTCGCGGACCTCGCCGTGCTCCTCGCGGTCGAACGGCCAGATGACGAGGTGGTAGCCCGCGTCGCGTGCGGTCTGGGACGCGGACTGCGCGAACTCGCCGAGCGTGCCGGACAGGCCTCCCGCGACGGTCGGCAGGACGAGGGCGAGCACGTGGCTGCGGCGTGCGGCGAGGCTCCGGGCGGCGGCGTTCCGCTCGAACCCGAGCTCCTCGATCGCCGCCATGACCCGCGCGCGGGTCTCCTTGCCGATGGGGCGTGCGCCGCTCAGGGCGTAGGACACGGTCGAGAGGGAGACGCCCGCGTGGCGGGCGACGTCCTGCATGGTGGCCATGCATCCTCCTCGTCGAGTCCGGTCGATGTCGAAGCGCTTCGTCGAAGCGCTTCGATGGTTTAGGAGTATTCATCGAACAAACGTCGGCGTCAAGTCCGGGCGACGCGTCGTGCCCGAGTCGTGACCTCCGGACCGCCCCCGGCTCGTGAAACAATGCGGGCCATGGCCATGCGCGAGATCCGTACGCTTCCGGACCCCGTCCTGCGCACCCCGTGCGCCGAGATCACCGACATCGACGACGGCGTCCGCGCGCTCGTGGAGGATCTCCTCGAGACGGTCGACGACGAAGGGCGCGCGGGCCTCGCGGCCAACCAGATCGGGGTCAGCCTCCGGGCCTTCTCGTGGAACATCGACGACGAGATCGGCTACGTCCTCAACCCGCGCATCGTCGAGCTCTCGGAGGACGAGTACCAGGACGGCGACGAGGGCTGCCTCTCCGTCCCCGGCCTCTGGTTCCCGACCCGACGGGCCTGGTACGCGCGCGTCGAGGGCATCGACCTCGACGGCAAGAAGGTCGTCGTCGAGGGCACCGAGCTCATGGGCCGCTGCCTCCAGCACGAGACCGACCACCTCGACGGGATGCTGTACCTCGACCGCCTCGACCGTGCCGTCCGCAAGAAGGCGATGCGCGCGCTGCGCGAGCAGCTCTGATCCGTGCGTTTCCTGCTCGCGCGCAGGGGCGCCGTCGGGCACAATGGGCGCAGAACGCCGTGCACGGGCCCAGACCCGTTGCCGTGACGCAGTCCAGGCGAGGCCGTTGGGGAAGGCGAACCTCGACCCTGGGAGGACGACATGGCAGGTGCCATCACCCGCGGTGTACTTTTCGTGCACTCAGCGCCGCGCGCCCTGTGCCCCCACCTGGAGTGGGCGGCCAGCGACGTCCTCGGCGGCCGCGTGGCCCTCGACTGGATCGAGCAGCCCGCCGGCCCCGGCCTCCTGCGCGCCGAGCACTCGTGGCAGGGACCCCAGGGAACCGGCGCGCGGTTGGCGTCCGCGTTCCGCGGCTGGGCCGGTCTGCGCTACGAGGTCACCGAGGAACCCAGCGCCGGTGCCGACGGCGCCCGCTGGTCGCACACGCCGTCGCTCGGCATCTTCCACGCCGTGACCGACGCGCACGGCAACGTCGTCGTTCCCGAGGACCGGCTCCGCGCCGCGCTCGTCGACAACCACGACCACCGGGCCCTCCGCGACGCCCTCGACCTGGCCCTGGGCCAGGCCTGGGACGACGAGCTGGAGCCGTTCCGGTACGCGGGGGCGGGCGCCCCGGTGCGCTGGCTGCACCGCGTGGGCTGAGCTCTGCTCGGTGGCCGGGGCGGGGTGGTTGCGTCCGGTCGGCGGGGCGGGGTTGTCGCGCGCGGTCTTCCATCCGCCTCGCTCGTTCCTCGCTCGGCTTCCCGCCCACCCAGCCACGACCGCGCGCGACAACCCCGCCCCGCCGCCCTCGACCGTCGTCTCACCTCTCCCTGAGTCCGGCGCCCCGCTCAGCTCGCCGCTCGGCGCTGCCGCGCTCGGGGTGCGCCGCGACCGGTTCCGGCTGTCTCCGCTCTGAGGGCGCTCCGAAGACCCGCGGGACTGGGCTTCCGTTCCGCCCGGCGTCGTCGAGCTGACGCGGATCGTCGTCTCTTGCGGCGTCGGGCGACGATCCGCGTGAGTTCGACGTGGCACCGACGCCGAAAGCTTCCGGCGCGCCGACGCGGCATGGTCCTTGCGTCGAGGGCCGGCGGCGCCTGACGGCCCGCCACGTTCCCGGGTCAGCAGGAGGAGGAACCGCTGCGAGGGGCCCCGACGCGCACGCGCGAGCCGCGCTACGAGGGTGACCGGGCGGGCCTTTGTCGCGCCGTCGTGGACGGGTCTGGCGGGAGCCGAGCGAGGAACGAGCGAGGCGGATGGTAGACGGCGCACCAACACCCGCGGGGTCGCCCGGAAGGCGACCCCGCGGGTGTGTACGACGCGGGATCTCAGACGTTCGTCACGACGAGCGCAACGTTGTGGCCCCCGAAACCGAACGAGTTGTTCACTGCGGCGATGTCGCCCGCCGGGAGGTCGGCGGCGGTGCCCCGGACGAGCGGCACGTCCAGCTCCGGGTCGGGGTTGTCGACGTTGATGGTCGGCGGAGCCTTGCGGTCGGCGACGGCCTTCACGGTGAACAGCGTCTCGAGGGCGCCGGCGCCGCCGAGCAGGTGCCCGGTCATGGACTTGGTCGCCGAGAGCGCGATGTGGTCGGCCTCGGACGCGAACAGGTGCCGGATGGCGCGGGCCTCGATCATGTCGCCGACCTTGGTCGAGGTGGCGTGCGCGTTGACGTGGACGACGTCGCGGGCGGTGACCCCGGCGTCGTCGAGCGCGGCACGCATGGCGCGGATCTGACCCCGGCCCTCGGGCTCGGGGGACGTGATGTGGTAAGCGTCGGCGGACAGCCCGACGCCGGCGAGCTTCGCGTAGACGCGGGCGCCGCGGGCGGCGGCGTGCTCGGCGGACTCGAGGATGACGATCGCAGCGCCTTCGCCGATGACGAAGCCGTCGCGGTCGACGTCGTAGGGCCGGGAGGCGGCCGCGGGGTCGTCGTTGCGCAGAGAGAGCGTGCGGGACGCGGCGAACGACGCGATGGGCATCGGGTGGATGACGGCCTCGGTGCCGCCGGCGATGACGACGTCGGCGCGCCCGGTGCGGATCATCTCGATCCCGTACCCGATGGCCTCGGCGCCCGACGCGCAGGCGGACACGAGCGCGTGCGCACCGGCCTGGGCGTTGAAGTCGAGGGAGATGTACGCCGTGGGGGAGTTCGGCATGAGCATGGGGACCGTGGTGGGGAGCATGCGCCGGGCGCCGCGCTCCCGCAGGGTGTCCCACGCGGTCAGGGTGGTGATGATCCCGCCGATCCCCGAGGACACGACGGACCCGAGCCGCTCGGGCTCGACCTCGGGGCTGCCGGCGTCGGCCCACGCCTCGCGCGCCGACGCGAGCGCGTACTGGGCGGAGGGGTCCATGCGCTTCGTCTCGGGCCGGGTGAGCCGTTCCTCGACGTCACCGAGGACGGTCGCCGCGAAGTTCACGGGGATGCCGTAGGTCTCGGCCCAGTCGTTGTCGAGGGTGCGGGCACCGGAGGTCCCGGCGAGGGCGGCCTGCCAGGTGCTGGGCGCGTCGACGCCGAGCGAGGTGAAGGCGCCGAGGCCGGTGACGACGACATCGGTTCGGGGGGTCATCGGGTCTCCTAGGTGTCGCGGTCCGGGACACGTCGCGGCGGGCGCGCGGTACGCGCCCCCCGCGCCGGGGGTGGGGCGGGTGCGCCCCGAGGTGCGTCGCGTCAGGCCGGGGCCATCGCGCAGTACGAGGCGGG
>NZ_JBHUWD010000031.1:0-61447 GCF_042670205.1 Luteimicrobium sp. NPDC057192
GAGCGGGGGCGACGCTCGCCGTCTGTGAGCACAGCCCGAGATCGCAACGAAAGAACGAGGTTCCCCGATGCGTCACGACTTCCCACACAGACGAGCGAGCGGCCGGGTCCGTTGGCTCCGCGCCTCCGTTGCCGGCAGCCTGGCGTTCACCGCAGCCGTTGCCCTTGTCTCGACGGCGGCCGCAGCGACGTCCGGCACGGCGACGGCGTCCGACGACGGGCGCAGCGGGCTGCGCGCGGACTACTACACGATCACGGACACGGACACGTTCGCGCTCGACCCGGCCAACCTCAAGGCGTCCGTCGTCGACCCGGACGTCGACGTCGACGACATGATCCCGACGTACAAGGCGATCCTCGGCCAGCCTGACGAGGTCGGGGTGCGGTGGTCCGGGTTCGTCACCGCGCCCAAGACGGGCGACTACACGTTCTCGGCCATCGGCGACAACGGCTTCCGCCTGTGGGTCGGTGGCAACAGCTCCTCCGACGAGCTGATCGACTTCTGGGTCAACCAGTGGGACCTGGAGCAGACGGCGACCCGCACGGTGCACCTCGAGGCGGGCCAGCCCGTGCCGTTCACGTTCGAGCAGTTCCAGGCGACGGGTGGCGCGAACGTCCACCTGCGCTGGGCCTCGACGGACGCCGGGATCGCCAAGGAGGCCGTGCCCGCGTCCGCGTTCACACTGCCCGAGGACTTCACGCCGTATGCCGCGGCGGCGACCATTCCCGCTGCGGGTACCAGCGTCGACCTGACGTTCCCGGGTGCCGTCACAGGCGCCGAGGGGATGGCGGGGCACGTGCGGTTGGCGGTGGGCGACACCGACTACCCGGTGACGGGCGTCACCGCCGGCCCGACGCCGTCGTCGGTCCGGGTGACCCTCGGTGCGCAGGTCCCGCGGGGCGTGGCCGCTCTCGTGACGTACGACGGCGCCGGTGGCGCCCGCGCCGCCGGCGATGCGATCCCTGCGTTCGCGACCCGCGTGACGAACGACTCGACGTTCCTGATCACCACCACGTGGGCCAAGGACGTGGACCCGAACCATCCGCTCCCCGAGTACCCGCGCCCGCAGCTGACGCGGACCGCGTGGCAGAACCTCAACGGGAAGTGGGACTTCACCCCGCTGGCGGCCGCGGACACCGCACCGCCCTCGACCTGGTCGGACGCGAAGACCGCTGTCGTCCCGTACCCGACCGAGTCGCAGCTGTCCGGCATCCAGGACCACTACGACCACTTCGCGTACCACCGGACGTTCACGGTGCCGTCGTCCTGGAACGTGGGTGACAAGCCGAACCAGCAGCGGCTCGAGCTGAACTTCGGCGCCGTCGACTACCAGGCGACCGTCTACGTCAACGGCAAGATCGTCGCCGAGCACACGGGCGGCTACGACGCGTTCACCGCCGACATCACGGATGCAGTGAAGAAGGGCCGGAACGACGTCGTCGTCCGGGTCACGGACACCACCGGCGAGCAGCCGATCGGCAAGCAGAACCCGCACCCGACCGGCCTGTCCTACACGGCGTCGTCGGGCATCTGGCAGACGGTGTGGATGGAGCCGGTGCAGCAGGTCCACGTGGACTCGCTCCAGCTCACGCCGCAGCTGTCGTCGGACGCCGACGGCGCGGGCGACGCCCTCCAGGTGACCGCGGCCGCGTCCGGTGCGTCGAACCACGCGAGCGTCGTCGTCACCGTCTACGACGCGGACGGCAAGAAGGCCGGCACCGCGAGCGGCCGTGCGAACGAGCCCCTCACCGTGCCGATCGCGAGCTCGCACCGGTGGACGCCCGACGACCCGTACCTGTACACGGTGAGGGCGACGTTGCACGACGGGGCGTCCAAGGACACCGTCGGAAGCTACGTCGGGTTGCGGTCGATCGGCATCAAGAGCATCGACGGGACCAACCGGATCGTCCTCAACGGCAAGCAGACGTTCCTGCTCGCGACGCTGGACCAGGGCTTCTGGCCCGACGGCGTGTACACCGCGCCCACCGAGGAAGCCCTGAACTGGGACATCCAGACGACCAAGGACCTGGGCTTCAACACGATCCGCAAGCACATCAAGGTCGAGCCCCAGCGGTGGTACTACGACGCGGCCAAGGACGGCGTGATGGTCTGGCAGGACATGCCGTCGTCGAGCAACCGCGACGCCGCCCAGCAGGACGAATGGAAGTCCGAGCTGCGCCGGATGATCGACCAGCACGCGTCCGACACGGCGATCATCGGCTGGATCCCCTTCAACGAGGGTTGGGGCGAGTGGAGCCAGGACGGCGCAGCGGACGTCGCGGCGTCGATCAAGGCGCAGGACCCGACGCGCCTCGTGGACACGCGCAGCGGCCAGAACTGCTGCGACATGCCGGGCGACAACGGCTCGGGCGACATCATCGACTGGCACACGTACGCCGGTCCGGCCACGCCGACGCCGGACGCGACCCGGGCCGCGATCGACGGCGAGCACGGCGGGCTCTCGATGACGGTGCTCGGCCACATCTGGTCGACGTCGAACAGCCCGTACCAGGCGTTCGGCTCGAAGGACGCGCTGACGGACGCGTACGTCCAGAACACGGAGAGCCTCGTCGGCCTCGCCCGCGACCGGCTGTCCGGCTCGGTCTACACCCAGTTCACGGACATCGAGGGCGAGACCAACGGGTTCTACACCTACGACCGGGCCTTCGCGAAGATGGACGACACGCGGGTGCGCGCGGTGAACCAGGCCGTCATCGCTGCGGGCTCGCAGCATTCGGCGGGTTGATCGGACGCGGTGACGAAAGCGCCCCGTCGTCGCCCGACCCGGTGGGTCGGGCGGCGGCGGGGCTCTCGTCGTCCGAGCGCTGCGGCCGGGCGCGAGCGAGCGTCGTCGGCTGGACCCCTGGCACGACCGCGAGGTAGCGCCTTTCGCCCGAGATAGCACGGACTCCGCGCTACCTCGGGCGAAAGGTGCTACCTCGCGGTCGTCGGGCGGCGCGAGCCACGGCTCAGACCGTCACGACGACCTTGCCCACGTGCTCGCCGGACGCCAGCCGCGCGAACCCGTCGGCGACGCGCGCGAGCGTGTGCGTCGAGTCGATGCGCGGCCGCACGCCGGTCCGCGTGACGAACGCGAGCAGCGACTCCAGGTCCGCGCGCGAGCCCATCGTCACGCCCTGGACGCGCAGCTCGGTGAAGAAGATCCGGGTCAGCTCGGCGGCGTCCGGGTCGCCCGTCGTTGCGCCGGCCGTGACGAGCGTGCCGCCCGGGCGCAGCGACCGCACCGAGTGCGACCACGTCGCCTTCCCGACCGTCTCGATCACGGCGTCGACGCGCCCCGGCAGCCGTTCGCCCGACTCGAACGCGGCCGCAGCGCCGAGCCGGAGCGCCTCCGCGCGCTTCGTCTCCGACCGCGACGTCGCCCACACCTCGAGCCCCGCGGCCGCGCCCAGCGCGATCGCCGCCGTCGCGACGCCGCCACCCGCGCCCTGGACGAGCACCCGGTCGCCCGGCGTCACCCGCGCGCCGCGGAACAGCATGGAGTAGGCGGTGAGCCACGCCGTCGGGAGGCACGCGGCCTCCTCGGGCGAGAGCCCCTCGGGGAGGGGGACGAGGTTCGCCGTGGGCACCGTGACCCGCTCGGCGAGCGCGCCCGGGAACCGCTCCGAGAGGAGCGTCCGCCGGTCGCCCGCCTCCGGTCCCGTCGCCTGCCCGTCCCCCCACACCACCCCGTGCACGACGACGTCCCGCCCGTCGGGCGTCCGGCCCACGGCGTCCGTGCCGAGGATCATCGGGAGCTGCTCGGCGCGGAGGCCCACGCCGCGCAGCGACCACAGGTCGTGCTGGTTGAGGCTCGCGGCGCGGAGGTCGAGCGTCGTCCAGAACGGCGCGGCATCCGTCGGGGGAGCGGGCTCGGGCCGGTCACCGACCTCGAGCGCGGTCAGCGGGTCGTCGGGGGAGAAGCGGGCGGCGTAGGCGGCGAGCATGCCCCCACGCTACGTGCGCGGTCTGCCGGGTCGCGGTCAGACCCACCACGTGAAGTGGACGGGGCCCTCGGCGTCGGGCTCGATGACCTCCCACGCCTCGGCGATCCGGCCCTGCTCGAACCGCCACACGTCGACGACGGTGATCGCCCGGTCCCGGTCCGGGAACCGTCGGCGGGAGTGCATGACGACGTGGTCGCCGTCGGCCAGCAGGTGGTCGATCTCGACCTCCATGCCGGCGAGCGGGACCATCGCGCGGCGGACGGCGTCGAGCCAGGCCTCCCTCGAACGGTCGGCGTCGGGCCGGTGGTGGACGAAGTCGTCGGTCAGGGCGCTCGCGAGCACGTCCGCGTCGCCGGTCGCGACGAGGGCGGCGAACGCGCGCTGCACGGTGGCCTTGTTCCGGGCCGCTTCGGTCTGGTCGAGGTTCTCGATGGTGGACATGGCCCGAGCATGGGCGTCGGACGTGCGCGGTGTCGATGAACTGCGAGTTCATGGCGTCGCGGGAGCACTCGTCATACGGTCGCCGGTATGCAGACCGTCGGAGCGTTGTTGCGCGAGTGGCGGCACAGGCGCGGGCTCAGCCAGCTCGACCTCGCGCTCGCCGCCGACGTGTCGCCGCGGCACGTGAGCCTGGTCGAGACCGGGCGCTCGCGCCCGACGGCGGACATGGTCCTGCGGCTCGCCGAACAGCTCGACGTCCCGCTCCGGGACCGCAACCGGCTGCTGCTCGCGGCCGGCTTCGCCCCGCGCTTCGCCGAACGGGCGCTCGGGACGCACGCGCTCGCCGCGGCCGAGGACGCCGTGCGCCGCGTGCTGGCGTCGCACGAGCCCTACCCCGCGGTCGTCCTGGACCGGCGGTGGAACGTCCTGGCCGTGGGCCGGGGGATGGAGCCGTTCCTCGTGGGCGTCGCCCCCGACCTCCTCCGGCCCACGCCCAACCTGGTCCGGCTCGCGCTCGACCCGCGAGGCCTCGCGCCGCTCGTGGCGAACCTGGCCGACGTCCGCAGCGTCTTCCGGACGCGCATCCTGCGCCAGCTCGCCGCTGCGCCCGACGCCGAGCTCACGGCGCTCTACGACGAGCTCCTGGGCCCGCACCCCGACGACGACGCGCGGTCCCGGCCGGACGAGGGCGGCGTGGTGCTCCCCATGGTCGTGCGGCACGGTGGCCGGGAGCTGCGGATGTTCTCGACCATGACGACCTTCACCACGCCCCTCGACGTCACGCTCGACGAGCTCCGGATCGAGGCCTACTACCCGGCCGACGCGGCCACGGCGGAGCTCTTCGTCCGCGAGCCACGCGGTCACGCGATGAGCGACTGACCTCCGTCGACGAAGACTTCCGTGCCCGTCACGTGGCTCGCCGCGTCGGACACGAGGTACGCGATGGCGTCGGCCACCTGCGCGGCCACCCCGGGCTCCTGGCCCGTGAGCGGGATCTGGCCTGCCGGGAACTCGGCCGGCACGCCGAGGTCGTCGGTGTGCCGCTGCTCGGTGTTGTCGTCGATCTCGGTGTCGATCGCGCCGGGACACACCGCGTTGACGCGTACCCCGCGCGGCCCGAGCTCGACGGCGGCCATCCGTGCGAACGCCACCTGCCCCGCCTTGCTGGTCGCGTAGGCCGAGGCGCCGGAGTTGCTGAACGTGCGGGTGCCGTTGATCGACGACACGACGACGACCGAGCCGCCCTGCCGCACGAGCAGCGGCACCGCGAACCGCACGGTGTGGAACGTGCCGGTGAGGTTCGTGGCGATCGTGCTGGCCCACTCCTCGGGCGCCAGCTCGTCGAGCGGCGCCCAGACGCCGTTCACGCCCGCGTTCGCGACGACGACGTCCAACCGCCCGAGCTCCTGCCCGACCCGCGCGAGCACGTCGCGCACCGCGTCGGGGTCGGCCACGTCCGCCGCCACGGGGAGCGCGGTCCCGCCTTGCCGACGGATCTCGTCCGCGACGTCGTCGGCGCTGTCCTGGCTGTGGCCGAGCGCGACCACCGCCGCACCCCGGCGCGCGAGGAGCACCGCCGTCGCCCGACCGATGCCCGATCCCGCCCCCGTCACCAGCGCGACCTTGCCGTCCAAGTCCTTCACTGCCATCGTCAGCCCTCCTGAGCTCGTCCCGACGACGCTAACGACGGGACGGACCGTTCGCCGCTCGGCGGGGGCGGCGGAGGCGTGGCCCGAGGAGGCCGATCGGCACGACGAGCGCGAGGGCCAGCACGCTGAGTCCGGCGCACACGAGGAACACGTCCCGGTAGCCTCCGAGGACGCCCGCGAGTGCGACGATCCCGCCGGCCGCGACCGCGCCGACGCGCCGGACGTTCGTGTAGAGCCCGGACGCCAGGCCGGGCGCGGGGATGATCTCCTGGAAGAACGTCAGGCCGATGCCGGCGACGATCGCGAAGAACGCCGCGTTGAGCACCTGGGACGCGACCAGCTCGACGGGGCCCTGGGCGAGCGCGAGCGCCAGGTAGTAGCCGGCTCCCAGCACGCACGACGCCGCGATGAGCGTGAGGTTCGAGTACCGGGCCGTGAGCCGGCCCGCGAGGACGAGCGCCGGGATCTCGAGGCCCGCGGCGACGGCGAGCGCGACGCCCGCCCACACGGTCGGCAGGTGCAGGGTGTGCGTGACGTACAGGGCCATGGTCGTCGTGGAGATGTAGTTCGTGGCCTGCAGCGCGACGAACGCCACCACCACGCCGACGAGCGCGACGGGCAGCAGGGTCTCGGTGGTCGGCGCCTCGGCGCCCGGACCGGCCGACCCCGCGTCCGCCGGCGACGACGCACGCCGCATCGCCCAGGTGGTGGCGAGCCCGAGCACGGCGATGACGGCGATGCAGGCGAGGACCGCCGCGTCACCGAAGGTGGACGCCGCGAGGGTGGCAAGGGGCGGGCCGGCGACCCAGGCGAACGAGAACACGGCCCGGGTGTTGATGATCGAGCGTGGCGGCATCCCGACGGCGCGCAGATGGGCGAAGAGCAGCGACGTGCCCACCCCGGCGGGTCCGCCGAGGACGACCAGCGCGACGACCGCGGTGGTGAGGTCGTGGCTCAGGCCGAGCACCGCCGCGAGCGGGAGCGTGGCGAACCCTGCCCACAGGAGGGGGGAGAGGTAGTCGGCGCGCCGGTCGGCGAGCATCGGGATCACGAGCGAGCACACGAACCCGCTCGCGTTGTAGAGGGCGAGCGCCAGGCCGATCTGCCCGTCGCTCGCGCCGAACCGGTCGGCGAGGATGAGCGCGAGGGCCGGGTTGAAGAAGGCGAACTGGAGGCCCCAGGCGAGCGCCGCGGCGGGCGCGACCGGGAGGCCGAGGGCGCGGGGCGGCCCGGGCGCTCCGTCAGGGGGTGCGGGGGTCGCGACGGCGCGTCGCGCGTCGGCCCCCGCCACCGTCAGGCGACCCGGTCGGGCGTGCCCAGGAACTCGGCCACGATCGGTCCGAGCTGGTCGAAGTCGATGAGGAACCCGTCGTGCCCGTGGTCGGAGTGCATGACGTGCAGCGGCTCGGCGTCCGGGATCCCGCGCTGGACGCGCGCGGACTCGGCGGGGAGGAAGAGGCGGTCGGAGTCGACCGCGACGACGAGCGCCCGCGCGGTGATCTGGCCGAGAGCCGTCTCGACGCCGCCCCGGTCGCGGCCGAGGTCGTGCGTGAGCATCGACTCGGTGAGCCGGACGTAGGTCCCGGCGTCGAACCGGCGGGAGAGCTTGTCGCCGTGGTGGTCCAGGTAGGACTGCACGGCGTAGCGGCCACCGTGCAGCGGGTCCTCGCCGCCCTGCGGGACGCGCCCGAAGCGCTCGTTGAGCTCGGGGGCGCTGCGGTAGGTGGTGTGCGCGATCGACCGGGCGACCGAGAGGCCGACGTGCGGCCCGTCGCCGTCCTCGGCGTCGTAGTAGTCGCCGCCGCGGAACTTCGGGTCGGCGCGGATGGCGAGGAGCTGACTGTGCGCCCAAGCGATCTGGTCGGCGGAGGTCTGTGCGGTCGACGCGATGACCGTGATGGCGTCGACGCCGATGCCCGCCTCGGGGCCCATGAGCGCCCACTCGAGCACCCGGAGGCCGCCCATCGAGGCGCCGACGACGAGCGCCCACGAGCCGATCCCGAGCTCGCGCGTGAGGTCGATCTCGGCCGCGACCTGGTCGCGCACCGTCACGACGGGGAACCGGGAGCCCCACGGCTGGCCGTCGGGCGCGTTCGACGCCGGGCCCGTCGAGCCCTGGCAGCCGCCCAGGACGTTCGGGGCGACGACGAACCAGCGGTCCGTGTCGATCGGGCGGCCGGGGCCGACCATCTCGGACCACCAGCCGGCGGTCGGGTGGCCGTCGCCGGCGTCGCCGAGCACGTGCGAGTCGGCGGTGAGCGCGTGCAGCACGAGGACCGCGTTGTCGCGGGCCTCGTTGAGCTCGCCCCACGTCTCGTACGCGAGCGTGACGGGCAGGCGCCCGCCCCCCTCCAGGTCCAGCGTCGCCAGGTCGGCGAACTGCCGCCGTCCGACCGGGTCGCCCACGCGCCAGGCGCTCGTCACCGGGACCGCGTCGCGCGAGGTGCGCCGGGTCGCGGCCGAGCGTCCGCGCGCCACGGGCGGGCGCGCGGGAGCGAGGGGAGACAGGTCGGGGGAGGTCACTGGTGTCCAGCCTACGGTCGGACAGTCGGAGGGGGTGCGGGCGTCCACGGATCGAACCCCGGCCTCAGGCCTGCGTGCCCGACGCAGCCGCGTTCGCCCCGAGGGCGGCCTTCGCGGCCGTGAACCCGAGCTCGAGGTCCGCGAGGATGTCCTCGACGTTCTCGATGCCGACGGCGAGGCGCACCAGGCCGGGCGTCACGCCGGAGAGCGCCTGCTCCTCCGGGGTGAGCTGGCTGTGCGTCGTCGAGGCCGGGTGGATGACGAGCGAGCGCACGTCGCCGATGTTCGCGACGTTCGAGTGGAGCTGCAGGGCGGAGACGAACGCCTTCCCGGCGTCCGCGCCGCCGTCGAGCTCGAAGGCGAGGACGGCGCCCGGCCCGCGGGGCGCGTACTTCTGCGCGTTCGCGTGCCACGGCGAGGAGGGCAGGCCGGCGTAGTGGACGCGCACGACGTCGTCGCGCGCGTCGAGCCACTCGGCGACCTTCTGGGCGTTCTCGACGTGCCGCTCGACGCGCAGCGACAGGGTCTCGATGCCCTGCTCGATGAGGAACGCGTTGAACGGGGCGATCGCGGTGCCGAGGTCGCGCAGGAGCTGGACGCGCGCCTTGAGGACGAACGCGAGGTTGACGCCGAAGATCCCGCCGACGCCCAGGTCGCGCGCGAACACGAGCCCGTTGTACGAGGGGTCCGGGGTGTTGTAGTTCGGGAAGCGCTCGGGGTGCTGCGCGTAGTCGAACGAGCCGCCGTCGACGATCACGCCGCCCACGGCCGTGCCGTGCCCGCCGAGGTACTTGGTCGCGGAGTGCACGACGACGTCCGCGCCCCACTCGAGGGGACGGATCAGGTAGGGGGTCGCGACCGTGTTGTCGACGATCAGCGGCACCCCGGTCGAATGGGCGACGCCCGCTACTCCTTCAATGTCCAGGACGTCCGTCTTCGGGTTGGGGATGGTCTCGCCGTAGAACAGCTTGGTGTGGGGGCGGACCGCGTCGCGCCACTGCTGCAGGTCGTGCGGGTCCTCGACGAACGTCGTCTCGATGCCGAGCTTCGCGAGCGTGTAGTGCAGCAGGTTGTACGTGCCGCCGTACAGGCTCGAGCTCGCCACGACGTGGTCGCCGGCCTCGGCGACGTTGAGGATCGCGAGGGTGGTCGCGGACTGGCCCGAGGACACGAGCAGCGCGCCGACGCCGCCCTCGAGGTCAGCGATGCGGTTCTCGACGACCTCCTGGGTCGGGTTGTTGATGCGCGTGTAGATGGGGCCGAGCTCCTGGAGCGCGAAGCGCGCGGCGGCGGTCTCGGCGGACGGGAAGACGTACGACGTCGTCTGGAAGATGGGGAGCGCGCGGGCCCCGGTGACGGGGTCGGGCTGCTGGCCGGCGTGGATCTGGCGGGTCTCGAAGGACCACTGCGGCGTGGTCTCGGCGGCGTTCGACATGTCTGCTCCTGGCGGGGTGGTTGGACGGTGCGGCGGGGGAGCTGCGGCGATCCGTCGGGCCGGGGTGCCCTGCGTCCGGAGCGTCCGTGGGCCGGGGACCGCGGAGGTCCGGGCGGGCCCGGGGCGACGAACGGGTGCTGGAACGGATCACCGGTGCGGCCGGCTGGCGGCTGCGCGGGTGAGTTCTCAGCGACACATTCGACGGGACATGACGGCGACGCTACGGGCCCCGTCCACGGGCCGTCCACCCCATCTCGTATCGTGAGACCACGATGTGAGACGGCACTGCGGCAGCGCCCCCGCCGGAGGCACGTGCGGACACGCCGCACGGCCAGCACGGACGCGTCCGCGGCCGACCCCCGGCGGCCCGTCTCGTAGGCTCGTCCGGTGGTCGTCGTCACTCCCGCTCCGTCTGTCGGGGCGGAGTCGCGGTCACGGCCCGGGACCACGTCGTCCGGCCGGCCGCCGCGTCGGCCCGTCGTGCCCCGCCGGGTGTGGGTGCCCCGAGATCGGGAGCCGGCCCCGCGGGCCGAGCTGACGCCCGTCATGCGCCGCATCGCCGGGATCCCCGCACGGACCGAGAGCACGAGCGCCGTCGCCGTCGCGGCCTCGGTCGGCGGTGACTCCGGTGTCGCGGTCCTCGTCGAGACGAGCATCGAGACGACCGTCCTCCTCGCACCGGTCACCCTGCCCCCCGCGGACCTGCCGTTCGTCGAGGCGCCCACCGCGCCGCCCGTCGGTGCGTCGCCGCGCCCGCCCGCCCCGCCTTCCCCCGCGCACCCGGCCGGGAGCCCGGGTCGTCCGCCCGTGCCACCGCCGCCGTCGTCGACGGGCGACGAACCCCGCGAGCCCGCGCGGCCGCACGCGCACCCCCGCCTCCGCACCCTGCTGCTCGTCGTCCTCGCGACCCTCGTCGCCGTGGGCGTGCTCGTCGTGTCTCGTGGGGACGGCATCGCGCCGGCGCCGGCGCCGGCGGCGCTGACGGCCGCCAACATCACCTTCGACGGCGCGGACGTGAGCTGGGAGCCCACGAGCGACCGTGCGACGGCTTACCTCGTCCGGGTCGCGACCGACCCCGCGCTGCGCCACGTCGTGTGGACCCGGACGGTCGACGCTGCCGACCCGCACGTCCACGTCGGCGGGCGCGGCATCACCGAGGACCAGCAGCTCTACGTCGCCGTCACGTCGACCTGGCACGGTGTCGCCGGCTCGACGACGCAGCCGCTCGCCGTGCACACCCCGCTCCGCCCGCCGTCGCCCGTCACCGACGTCACGACGAAGCCGGACACCTCGGGCGTCACGCTCCGCTGGGGTGCGGCAGCACGCGCGACCGGATACCAGGTCGTCGTCGCGAGCGACCCCGCCATGACGAAGGTCCTCCACCGGTCCGCCGTGGTGCACCGGACGTCGTACCGCGTGAACCTGCGCGACGGCGCCCGCTACTACGTGCTGCTGCGCACGGTCCGCGGCCCCGCGCACGCGACCGAGGACGGCGACGAGCAGGTCGTGCGCGGCCCCGACAGCCGGGTCAGGGGGTTCTCGACCCCGCTCAAGCCCCTCGGCGTGCCCGTCGCCCCGACGGTCCGGCCGCTCACGGCCTCGACGGTCAAGGTGTCGTGGAAGCCCGTGAAGAACGCGACGCGCTACACGGTGACGTTCGCCGCCACGAGGTCGGCGAAGCAGCGCACGGTCGTGCGGACGACGCACACGAGCATCACCCTCGACGGCGTCCGGCCCAAGGCGATGCACCTGCGCCCCATCTTCTACGTGCGGGTCGTCGCGGACCGGTGGGGCCTCGTCCGGCACGCGTCGAAGCCGCGCACCGCGACGGTGCTCGCCGGGAACGCGCGCACCCCCGTCGCGTTCACCACCACCGTCGCCACCTACAACCTGCTGCGCACCCAGTTCGACGACGACGCCGGGCGGTCCTGGGCGAAGCGGTTCACGTTGTCCGGCCGCCAGCTGCGCGGGGTCGGGATCGCCGGGCTGCAGGAGACCGGGTGGGGCAAGGTCGGCGGCAAGCGCCCCGTCAGCGTGGTCGCGAAGGCGGCGCACCTCCGGGTCGCGAAGCACCCGCACAGCTCGAAGCCGTGCACCACGAAGAACCAGCCCGTCCTGTACGCCCCCGGGAAGTTCAGCGTGCTGCACTGCGGCTACTCGAAGATCTCGTCGTCCGGCTCGAAGGGCATCGACGCGCGCTACGCCACCTGGGTCGAGCTCAAGGACAAGCGCAGCCACCAGGCGGTGCTCGTCGTGAACGCGCACCTCACGGCGTACACGAGCAAGCACACGGCAGGCTCGGCCGTGGCGCAGCGGGCACGCGCGCTCGAGGCCGCGCGGCTGGTCAAGCTCGTCCGGAAGCACCGGCACTCGGGCGAGCCCGTCGTGCTTACGGGCGACTACAACTCCTACCCGGGCCGCGCCGCGACCACGCCGCTCGACGTCCTCGCCGCGCACGGCTTCACGAGCGCCGACCTGACCGCGCGCAGCAACACCGACGGCGACTACGGCTCGTTCCACGACTTCACCGGCGCGCGCGCCAACGGCGAGCCCATCGACCACGTGATCATGAACGACAAGGTCGTCGCCACG
Source organism: Luteimicrobium sp. NPDC057192 (assembly GCF_042670205.1). Taxonomy (NCBI): domain Bacteria; kingdom Bacillati; phylum Actinomycetota; class Actinomycetes; order Micrococcales; genus Luteimicrobium; species Luteimicrobium sp. NPDC057192. The sequence goes on from NZ_JBHUWD010000031.1 coordinate 12,588, forward strand.
TCGTACCGCGTGCACGTCACGAACAGCAGGAAGGCGCCGTCCGACCACTACGAGGTGAGCGCGCGCGTCGAGGTCCACCGGTCGCACTGATCCGCGCCGCGCCGACCGCTCTCCTCGCGAGGTAGCGCTCTTCGTCCGAGGTCGTACGGACTCCGCGCTACCTCGAGCGAATAGTGCTACCTCGCCGGGCGAGTCGGGGACGACGAAGGCCGCCGCCCCCTTGCAGGAGCGGCGGCCTTCGTGTGTTGCGGCGGACCGTCAGTGGCCGGGGAGGCCCTGCGTCTTCGCGTTGTGGTCGTAGTAGCCCTGGTCCTTGGCGCGCTGGAACGAGCGCTCGACCTCGGCCTCGGCCTCGGCCCGGTTGACCCAGTGCGCGCCCTCGACGGACTTGCCGGGCTCCAGGTCCTTGTAGACCTCGAAGAAGTGCTGGATCTCGAGACGGTGGTAGTCCGACACGTCGTCGATGTCCTGGCGCCACGAGGCGCGCTGGTCGCCCGTCGGGACGCACAAGACCTTGTCGTCGCCACCCGCCTCGTCGCGCATGCGGAACATGCCGAGCGCGCGGCAGCGGATGAGGCAGCCCGGGAACGTCGGCTCCTCGAGGAGCACGAGCGCGTCCAACGGGTCCCCGTCCTCGCCGAGGGTGCCCTCGATGAAGCCGTAGTCGTCCGGGTAGCGCGTCGACGTGAAGAGCATGCGGTCGAGGCGGATGCGACCGGTCTCGTGGTCCACCTCGTACTTGTTGCGCTGACCCTTGGGGATCTCGATCGTGACGTCGAACTCCACTGTTCTCCTCCGTGCCGTGAGTCGGGCTCTAGTGTGTCATGCGCACGTACGCTCATCAGGCCTGGGACGCTTCTCGCACCGGGCCAAAACGGGTACGGACGTGTGCGACATGTCACAGGCCGGCCCCGCCGCGGGTGGGCCGGCGAACGAAAGGCCAGGAGAAACGCATGGGTCGGACGCTCCGCGTCACGTCGATCGTCGTCGCGGCGGCGGTCGTGCTCGCGGGCGGGTACGCCGTCGCGGACGCGAACGACGTCGTTCCCGGCGTCCTCACGACCGCCCCCGAGCCGACGCCGCCGCCTCCCTTCCCGACGGCGCCCGGGGCCTCGGCGCTCGCCCGGCCCGCAGCAGCGCCCGGGCTCTCCCAGGACGCGCCCGCGGCGTCGTCGGCGAGCGTGGCTGCCGCCACCTCCGCGCTCGTCCACGGCGGGCAGATGGGCTCGCACGTCGGGGTGCAGGTCGTCGACCGGCTCACGGGCGACGTGCTCGCCGCGTCCGGCGCCACGGACACGTACGTGCCCGCGTCGACGCAGAAGCTCCTCACGGGCGTCGCGGCGCTCACCGAGCTCGACCCGTCGTCGACGCTCCCCACGACCGTCGTCCAGGGCTCGGGCAGCACCATCGTGCTCGTCGGGGGCGGCGACCAGCTCCTCGCCGCGGGCAAGGGGTCCGCGTCGAAGGTCGACGGGCGCGCCGGGATCGGAGACCTCGCCGCCCAGGTCGCCGACGCCCTCGAGCTCCAGGGCCGCACCAGCGTCCGGCTGCTGCTCGACGACACGCTGTTCACCGGGCCGTCCGCGAGCCCCACGTGGGACCCCGGCTTCCTCTCCGAGGGCTACGTCGCCCACATCAGCGCGGTCGCCGTCGACGAGGGGCGCAGGACCGACGACGAGTACGCCCAGCGGTACGACGACCCGGCCATGAACGCCGCCGACGTGCTCGCCGCCGCGCTCAAGAAGCAGGGCATCACGGTCACGGGCGTCGCGCGGGGAGACGCGCCCGCGAACGGAGCCGAGCTCGGGCGGGTCGAGTCGGCCCCCGTGCGCGACGTCGTCGGCTACGCCCTCGAGATGTCCGACAACACGATCACCGAAGGCCTCGGGCGGCTCGTCGCCGACGCCGGCGGGCTGCCCGCGAGCTTCGACGGCGCCACGAAGGCCGTGCTCGCGTCCGTGGCGCGGCTCGGCGTCGACCTCGACGGCGCGCGGCTCGCCGACTGCTCCGGGCTCGGGAAGGGCTCACGCCTCAGCCCCCGCCAGCTCGCCGCGCTGCTCGGCCTCATCACCTCCGACGACCACCCCGAGCTCACGGGCATCGTCTCGATGCTCCCGATCTCCGGCCTGCGCGGCACCCTCGACGACCGCTTCCTCAGCGGCGACGCGCGCGGCATGGTGCGCGCCAAGACCGGCAGCCTCAACGGCGTCACCTCGCTCGCCGGGACGCTCGTCACGCACGACCGGCGCGAGCTGCTGTTCGTCGTCATGGCCGACAAGACCGGGGCCGCCGGCCAGTGGGGGCCGCGCGCCGCGCTCGACGCGTTCGTGTCGAAGCTGGCGTCCTGCGGGTGCTCGTGATCCGTCGGTGACCCTGACCCGGTTGCGGCGGGTGGGGCGGGTGGGGTGCGCGCGGTCTTCCATCCGCCTCGCTCGTTCCTCGCTCGGCTTCGCGCCCACCCAGTCACGACCGCGCGCACCCCACCCGCCCCACCCTCGGCGGTGACGTCACCTCCACAGGCGCTCGCCCACCGATTGCGACGTCCGGTTCGCCGAGGGTGACGCCGCGTCCGCCGAGGGTGACGCTGGGTTCGCCGAGGGTGACGCTGGGTCCGCCGAGGGTGACGCTGCGTCTGCCGAGGGTGACGCTGGGTTCGCCGAGGGTGACGTTCGATTCGTCGAGACGTGCACACCGGAGCCGCCGCTCACCAGGTGTGACCTCCCGCGAGCATGCGATCGTCCACTCCGGCTGTTGTCGGCCATGCGGTTGTCCACCTTGTCGGCGCCGAACGGGTGGGCAGCCGCATGGTCGGCGGGGAGCGCGGTGCTCGGCCGCATGGTCGGCGAGCGTGGGTTCGCCGATCGTGAAGCCTGCGCGGCGATCGAGGGGCCGTCGTTAGGGTGGGGCGATGAGCCCCGACGCGACCTCCGGTGCCGTGAGCATCGTCGACTGGAACGCGGCTGCGGCGGTCGCCGGGCGGCTCGCCCGCCCCGGACCGGTCGCGCCGCGCGCCGACCTGGACCTCCTCGTCGCGGGGCTGCGCGCGGCGGCGGATCGCGCCGTCGGCCCGGTCGAGGAAGTGACCGGCCTCGTCCCGGCGGACCGGGCGTCGGCGCTGAGCGACGTCTACGTCGTCGACCGGGTCCGGTGGGCCCGCGCCAACACCGAGGTCATGGACCACATGACGCGCGGCGCGCTCGACGACCTCCTCGACGACGCCCAGCCCGTGACCGCGCTCGTCGGGGGCGCGCAGGTCGGGGCGACGCTCGCCCTCCTGTCGAGCCGCGTGCTCGGCCAGTTCGACCCGTACAGCCGGCCCGGCGGCAAGGGCCGCCTCCTCCTGGTCGCCCCCAACGTGCTCGGCGTCGAGCGCCAGCTCGGCGTCGACCCCGCCGACTTCCGCCTCTGGGTGTGCCTCCACGAGCAGACGCACGCGCTGCAGTTCGCGGCGTCGCCGTGGCTCGCGCCGCACCTCGCGGGCCGCGCCCGGGAGCTCATCGCGGACCTCGCGCGCACCTCCAAGGACTTCTCCGAGGCCCGGGTCCGCGACAAGCTCAGCACGGTGGGCCGCGCGGTCCTCGCGGCCGTGCGGGGCGAGGGGCAGTCGCTCCTCACGGGCATGATCGACGCCGAGCAGCAGGAACGCCTCGCCGACGTCACCGCGGTCATGGCGCTCCTCGAGGGGCACGCCGACGTCGCGATGGACGCCGTCGGTCCCGCGCTCGTCCCCAGCGTCGCCCACATCCGGGCGCGCTTCGAGGCCCGTCGTGACGCGGGCGGCACGCGTGCCGACCAGGTCCTGCGGCGCCTCCTCGGCATGGACGCCAAGATCGCCCAGTACCGCGACGGCGCCGCGTTCGTCCGCGCCGTCACCGAGCGCGTCGGCCAGGACGGCTTCAACGCGGTGTGGACGTCCCCGGACACGCTGCCCACCGCCCGCGAGATCGCCGACCCGCGCGCCTGGGTGCGGCGCGTGCACGGCTGACGGCGGACGACGGATGGCTGGCCCGACGCCGTCCGAGGCCGCCGCGCGCGTCGCCCTGCGCGGGGCCCTCGCGGACCTGCCGCGGGGAGCCCTCGTCCTGGTCGCGTGCTCGGGCGGCGCGGACTCGCTGGCCCTCGCCGCCACGGCCGCGTTCGTCGCGCCGCGCGCCGGGTTGAGGGCCGGGGCCGTCGTCGTCGACCACGGGCTCCAGCCCGGGTCCGACGACGTCGCCGCCACCGCCGCCCGCGCCTGCCGCGGGCTGGGGCTCGACCCCGTCGAGGTGCGCGGCGTCGTCGTCGCGGGAAGCGGTGGACCGGAGGCGGCGGCGCGCGAGGCGCGGTACGCGGCGCTCGATGACGCCGCCCGCGAGCACGGGGCGGATGCCGTTCTGCTCGCGCACACCCTCGACGACCAAGCCGAGACCGTGCTCCTCGGGCTCGCGCGGGGGTCGGGCGCGCGGTCGCTCGCGGGGATGCCGCCCGTGCGGGGCGTGCTGCGGCGGCCGTTCCTCGGGCTGCGCCGCGCCGACACCGAGGCCGTGTGCCACGCCGTCGGGCTGACGTGGTGGGACGACCCGACCAACGGCCCTCCGGGCGACGGCGCGTCGCCGAACCGACGCGCATCGTCGTCCGGTGGTGCTCGGGACGACGATCCGCGTCGGTTCGACGCGTTGCCGCTGCGGTCGCGCGTGCGGACCGAGGTGCTGCCCGAGCTGACGCGGGTCCTGGGGCCCGGCGTGCCCGCCGCGCTCGCGCGGACCGCAGCGCAGCTGCGCGACGACGCCGACGTCCTCGACGCCCTCGCCACCGACCTCCTCGTCCGCGCCGACGCCGCCGCCACGACGGCGCAGCCTCCGCGGTCAGGTGCGTCACCGTCGGCGAACCCAACGTCACCGTCAGCGAACCCAACGTCACCGTCGGCGAACCCAACGTCGCCGTCGGGGAACCCAACGTCACCGTCGGCGAGCGGAACGTCGCCGTCGGTGGACCTGGACGTGCGAGTGCTCGAAGACGCACCGCGCGCGCTGCGGACCCGCGCCCTGCGGCTGGCCGCGACGCGGGCAGGCTCGCCCGGCGGCGCGCTGACGGCCGCGCACGTCGAGGCGCTCGACGCGCTCGTCGTCCGGTGGCACGGGCAGCGAGCCGTCCACCTGCCGGGGCCCGTCCTCGGCGCGCGCGAGTGTGGCAGGCTTGTGCTGCGCGCGGTGGGCGCCCCGCGGACCCCCGACCCCGGGACCGAGCCGGTGCCCCACCTCTGACCTGCGCCCTATCCCGAGACCCTGAGGAGCTGTCGTGGACCGATCCGACGTCGCGGCCGACCTGTCGAGCGTGCTGCTGTCCGAGGAGCAGCTCCAGACCCGGCTCGACGAGCTGGCGGCCCAGATCGACGAGGACTACCGCGGTCAGGACCTCCTGCTCGTCGGGGTGCTCAAGGGTGCCGTCATGGTGATGGCGGACCTCGCGCGCCGGCTGCACCACAGCGTCGAGATGGACTGGATGGCGGTGTCGTCGTACGGGTCGGGCACCAAGTCGTCCGGTGTCGTCCGGATCCTCAAGGACCTCGACTCCGACCTCACGGGCCGCAACGTCCTCATCGTCGAGGACATCATCGACTCGGGTCTGACGCTGTCGTGGCTCAAGTCGAACCTCCGCAGCCGCGGCCCCAAGTCGGTCGAGATCGCCGCCATGCTGCGCAAGCCCGAGGCCGCGAAGGTCGACGTCGAGGTCCGCTACGTCGGCTTCGACATCCCGACCGAGTTCGTCGTCGGGTACGGGCTGGACTATGCCGAGAAGTACCGCAACCTTCCGTTCGTCGGGACGCTCGCCCCGCACGTGTACGGAGGGTGAGCGAGCGGTGCGCGTCCCGGGCCCGGCACGTGACCGTGCCGGGCAGGTAGGGCCGCGCGTCGTCGGTGCGCTGTGCCCTGGGCGAACAGCCCGGGGTCCTCTCAGCGCGAACGTGTAGTTTCGCTGCAGACGAGTGCGAGCGGAGGGACGGGGGCCAAGCCCCGGCACCTATGAACATGAAGCGAATCCTCAGCGGCCCGATCATCTGGGTGGTCGTGGCCCTGATCGTGCTCTGGGCGGCGTTCAGCGTCCTGGCACGGCCCAAGGTCGAGCGGATCGACACCTACCAGGGCATCGAGCTGCTCAACGAGGGCAAGGTCGACAAGGCCCTGATCGTCGACGGCGACCAGCGGGTCCAGCTGGACCTCAAGTCCGACTTCGAGGCCGACGGCAAGAACTACGGCAAGAGCGTGCAGTTCTACTACGTGGAGCCGCAGGGCACGCAGATCGTGGACGACGTCGTGAAGGCCGACCCGCCGAAGGGCTACGACTCGCAGATCGCGCAGGCCTCGTTCTGGTCGTCGCTGCTCTCGCTCGTGATCCCGTTCGTGATCATCGGCCTGATCTTCTGGTTCCTGCTGTCCCGCATGCAGGGCGGCGGCAACCGGGTCATGGGCTTCGGCAAGTCCCGCGCGAAGCTCATCACCAAGGACATGCCGCAGGTGACGTTCGCGGACGTCGCGGGCGAGGACGAGGCGGTCGAGGAGCTCCAGGAGATCAAGGAGTTCCTGGAGGACCCGGCCAAGTTCCAGGCCGTGGGCGCGAAGATCCCCAAGGGCGTCCTGCTCTACGGTCCTCCCGGCACCGGCAAGACCCTGCTCGCGCGCGCCGTCGCCGGCGAGGCGGGCGTCCCGTTCTACTCGATCTCCGGCTCGGACTTCGTCGAGATGTTCGTGGGCGTCGGCGCGAGCCGTGTCCGCGACCTGTTCGACCAGGCCAAGCAGAACGCGCCGGCGATCATCTTCGTCGACGAGATCGACGCCGTCGGCCGCCACCGCGGCGCGGGCATGGGCGGCGGTCACGACGAGCGCGAGCAGACGCTGAACCAGCTGCTCGTCGAGATGGACGGCTTCGACGTCAAGACGAACGTCATCCTCATCGCCGCGACCAACCGGCCCGACATCCTCGACCCGGCGTTGCTGCGCCCGGGCCGCTTCGACCGCCAGGTGGCCGTCGAGGCGCCCGACCTCAAGGGGCGCGAGGCGATCCTGCGCGTGCACGCCCAGGGCAAGCCGATGGTCCCGGAGATCGACCTCGCCGTCGTCGCGCGGCGGACGCCCGGCTTCACGGGCGCCGACCTCGCGAACGTCCTCAACGAGGCCGCGCTGCTCACGGCGCGCTCCGGCGCCCAGCTCATCGACGACCGTGCCCTCGACGAGGCCATCGACCGTGTGGTCGCCGGCCCGCAGAAGCGCACCCGCGTCATGAACGTCAAGGAGCAGAAGATCACGGCGTACCACGAGGGCGGCCACGCCCTCGTCGCCGCGGCGATGCGCTACACGGACCCGGTCACGAAGGTCACGATCCTCCCGCGCGGCCGTGCGCTCGGCTACACGATGGTCATGCCGATGGAGGACAAGTACTCCACGACGCGCAACGAGCTGCTCGACCAGCTCGCCTACGCGATGGGCGGCCGCGTCGCAGAGGAGATCGTCTTCCACGACCCGACGACCGGCGCGAGCAACGACATCGAGAAGGCGACGGCGATCGCCCGCAAGATGGTCACCGAGTACGGCATGAGCGAGCGCGTCGGCGCGATCAAGCTGGGCCAGGGTCAGGGCGAGCCGTTCCTGGGCCGCGACATGGGCCACCAGCGCGACTACTCGGAAGAGGTCGCCGGGGTCATCGACGAGGAGGTGCGCAAGCTCGTCGAGCAGGCGCACGACGAGGCCTGGGAGGTTCTCGTCCAGTACCGCGGGGTCCTCGACGACCTGGTGCTGCGGCTCCTCGACAAGGAGACGCTCAACCAGGGCGAGCTCGCGGAGGTGTTCTCGCCGGTGGTCAAGCGGTCGCCGCGCGAGGTCTGGCTCTCCAGCGAGCAGCGTGCCGTCTCGCCGGACGGACCCGTGCTGACGGACGCCGAGAAGCGCGCGCTCGGCGACGGCAAGGTGATCCCCGAGGACGAGGCGGCGGGCGCCCAGCCCGAGCACCCGGCGGAGCCGATCGGCGAGGTCCCCGAGGGACAGCGCGTCGGCGACACCGCGGGCTTCGTCCCGCCTGTCCCGCCGACCGACCAGCCCGGCCCGTCGCACCCCACGGAGGGCTGAGCGTGACGCACGACGGCGCGTTCGACTTCGCGCGCGCGGAGGCTGCCGTGCGCGAGCTGCTGCTGGCGGTCGGCGAGGACCCCGAGCGGGACGGGCTCCAGGACACGCCGGCGCGCGTGGCCCGGGCCTACCGGGAGATCTTCGCGGGCCTGCGGCAGGAGCCCGCCGACGTGCTCTCCACGACCTTCGACATCGGTCACGAGGAGATGGTCCTGGTCAAGGACATCGAGGTGTACTCGACCTGCGAGCACCACCTCGTGCCGTTCCACGGCGTCGCGCACGTCGGGTACATCCCGCGCGACGGCAAGGTCACCGGGCTGAGCAAGCTCGCGCGTCTCGTGGACGTGTACGCGAAGCGGCCCCAGGTGCAGGAACGCCTCACGTCGCAGGTCGCGGACGCGCTCGTCAAGCACCTCGACCCGCTCGGTGCGATCGTCGTCGTCGAGTGCGAGCACCTGTGCATGTCGATGCGCGGGGTGCGCAAACCGGGTGCGCGTACGGTCACGTCCGCGGTGCGCGGCCAGATGCGTGACGGGGCGACCCGCGCGGAGGCGATGAGCCTCATCCTGGGGCGCTAGTGCTCCACCCGACCTCCGCGCGTCTTCCGCTGCCGGCCTCGCTGACGGCGCTGGACCGCACGCTCGTCCTCGGCGTGGTCAACGTGACGCCGGACTCGTTCTCCGACGGCGGCGAGTGGTTCGAGCCGGAGGCGGCGATCGCGCACGGGCACGAGCTCCTGGCGGCCGGCGCGGACCTGCTCGACGTGGGCGGCGAGTCGACCCGTCCGGGAGCCGAGCGGGTCGACGAGGCCGAAGAGCTGCGGCGGGTGCTGCCCGTGATCGAGGCGCTGTCGACGGCGGGGGCGACCGTGAGCGTCGACACGACGCGCGCCCGGGTCGCGGCGCGCGCGCTCGAGGCGGGTGCGCGGGTCGTCAACGACGTCTCGGGCGGCCTCGCCGACCCCGACATGGCGCACGTCGTCGCCGATTCGGGCGCGGTCTACGTCGCGATGCACTGGCGCGGCCACGCCGACGTCATGGACGCCAACGCCCGCTACGACGACGTCGTCCGGGACGTCCGCGACGAGCTTGCCGCCCGGCTGGACGCGCTCGTGGGCGCGGGGGTCGACCCCCACCAGGTGGTGCTCGACCCGGGCCTGGGCTTCGCGAAGCCGGGCGTCGACAACTGGCCGCTCCTCGCGCACCTCGACGTGCTCCAGGCGCTGGGCCGGCCGGTCCTCGTGGGGGCGAGCCGCAAGCGCTTCCTCGGTCACCTCCTGGCCCGCCCGGGCGTCGACCCGGTGCCGCCCGCGGAGCGCGACGCGGCGACCGCGGCCATCACGACGCTGTGCGCGGCGCAGGGCGCCTGGGCGGTCCGCGTGCACGACGTCAGGCCGTCCGCCGACGCCGTGCGGGTGGTCTCGCGATGGCTCGACGTGAGAGCATCCCGTGCGGCCTTCTCCCGGCCGCAAGGGGGAGCGCTGCCAGGGGCACAGCAGGAAGGACCACGATCGTGACGCTGCCAGGGACCGGACCCGTCCACGACGACGACGGCGAGGTGCTGGACCAGATCCGGCTCGTCGGACTGCGCGCCACCGGCCACCACGGGGTGTTCGAGCACGAGCGCGTGAACGGCCAGGAGTTCGTGGCCGACGTCGTCGTCCACCTGGACACGCGCCCCGCGGCCGCGGGTGACGCGCTCGCCCGCACCGTGCACTACGGCGAGCTCGCCGAGCGTGTGACGGCCGTGCTGAGCTCGTCCCCGGCCGACCTCATCGAGACCGTCGCCGAGCGCATCGCCGCGGTCGTCCTCGACGAGCCCGCGGCCGTCGCCGTCGACGTCGCGCTGCACAAGCCCGAGGCGCCGATCACGGTCCCGTTCGACGACGTCGTGGTCGCGGTCCGCCGGTCGCGGACTCGCCCGGCCGTCGTGCCGGTGCCGGTCGACCTGCTGACGCTCGGGTCGCCCGAGCCGGCGCCGGCGCCCGTCGTCGAGCCCGAGCCGGTCGCGGTGGTCGCGCCCGCCGAGCTGCCGACGGTCGCGCCCGTCGTCGCCGCGGCGGTCATCCCGCCCGTGACGCTGCCGGACACCTTCGACGAGCCGGTCGACACCGCGTCGGCCGAGGCGGAGCCCGTGACGGACGACGAGCAGGACGCCGAGGACGACGCCTCGCTCGTCGCCGCGCTGCGCGACCACGACCGGATGGACGAGATCCCGGCATCGCCGGTCGACGTCGTGCTGTCGCTCGGGTCCAACCAGGGCGACCCGCAGCAGACCCTCCGCGACGCGATCAGCGCGCTCGACGCGATCGGGGGCATCGAGGTCCTCGACGTGTCGCCCCTGGCGCGCACCGCGCCCGTCGGCGGCGTGGACCAGGACGACTTCCTCAACGCGGTCGTCGTCGCGCGCACCTCGATGTCGGCGCGCGAGCTGCTGCACGCGTGCCAGGACGTGGAGCACAGCTTCGGCCGGGTGCGCGAGCAGCGCTGGGGGCCGCGCACGCTGGACGTCGACATCATCGTCTACGGGACCCTGACCGACGTGTCGGAGGACCTCGAGCTCCCGCACCCGCGGGCCCACGAGCGCGCGTTCGTGCTCGAGCCGTGGTCGCAGGTCCAGCCCGAGGCCGTCCTGCCGGGTCTCGGCGGCGGGCCCGTCGCGCAGCTCGCCGCGACCGCGCCCGACCGGGCCGGGATCCGGTGGCTCGCCCTCGACTGGCTGGGGGACCACGAGCCGGAGCCCGCGCCCGCGCAGCCCGAGGCGCACGCGGCCGCCCACCTCGCGCCCGTGCCGCCCGTCACGGAGCCGCCGGCGCCCGTCGCGCCGGCCCCCGTCGCAGCCGCGACGCCCGAGCCCGGCCCGGTGGAGCCTGCCGTCGCACCCGTCGCTCCGGCTCCCGTCGCCCCGGCGCCCGTCGCGCCGCCCGCGATCCCGCCGGGGGCGGCCGAGCCGACGGCCGTCCCGTCGGGCGCGGTGTCCGCCTCACCGGTGATCCCGGTCGCCGCTCCCGCGATCCCCGTCGAGCCGCAGGCGCCGGCAGCGCAGACTCTCCCCGAGCCGTCCTCGGCGCCCACGCAGTCGTCGCCGGCGCGGCCGGCGGCCGAGCAGCAGCCCGTCGAGCAGCTCCCGGCACCGCCCGTTCAGGAGCCGGTCGCCCCGGCCGCCGGCGCCCCCGACGCGTTCGACTCGCTCCTGGCACCGGCCGAGACCGCGCCGACGCAGCCCGCCCCGGTCCAGCCGGCCCAGCTGCCCCCGGTCCAGCTGCCCCCGGTCCAGCCCGGCCTGGTCGCGGCGCCCGACGGCCCGCCGGCTCCGGCCGAGCCCGCGAGCCCGCAGCCGGCGCAGCACGAGCCGCACCACCCCGAGCCGACGCCCCACGAGGACCACCGCGGCGACGGCCCGACCGACGCGGCGACGTCGACCGCGTTCGGCGACCCGTTCTCCGTCGCGTCGCCGGCGGAGGGCGGCACGGTCGGCTTCCCGCCCCCGCGTGACGACGTCCGGGTCGAGGCACCGCGCTTCGCCGCGGGCGCGCCCGTCGTCGGTCAGGTGGTCGCTCCGACGGCGGTCCTGGCCGAGCGGATCTCGGACCCGCGGCCGGTCGCGCCGAGCGCGTTCCAGCCGTCGTCCGCCGAACCGGTCGGGCAGGCGCCGTTCTCGTCGGCCGCGCCCACCGCGATGATCGTCCCGGCGCCGGCCGCTGCGCCCGTCGCACCGCCCGCCCAGGCCCCGACGCAGCCGACGGCGCCGCCGGAGCCCGCGGGCGGGCTGCTCACGGGGGTGCCGCTGTCGTTCCCGCCGGTGAGCGGAGGGACCCAGGTGGTCGCCCCGACACAGGTGGTCGCCTCGCCGGCCTCGCAGACGTTCGGCGGCCCCGAGCCGGTGCAGACCGCCCCGCAGGCCGTGCCGCACCGCACGTCGGGCTTCGCGACGCACGGCGGGCCGACGGCGGGCCCGGACCTCGCGGCGCCCGTGCCCGACTTCACGGCTCCCGCTCCGAGCTTCCCGGAGCCCGGCGTGCCCGCGGCGAGCGACGCCTTCGTCGCCCCCGCCGACGCCGCGCGTCCCGTCGCCCCGCTGTTCCCGCCGACGACGGAGGAGCCGCCGACACGATGAGGCGCACCCCGATCCGGTGGCTCGTCGAGCTCGCGGTTGGCGCGGCGCTCGTCGGGTGGCTCGTGCTCTGGCTCCTGGAGTCGCGCGGCACGTACCTCTCGGACGTGCCCTGGGTCGTCGACGTCGCGCTGCTGCTCCTCGCCGGCGCGGTGTTCTGGGCGGGCTGGACGGTCCGCGCGTACCAGCGCGGCCGTCGTCCGGACCTGGACGCCTTGCGGGCGGCGCGCACGTACGTGCTGGGCAAGGCTGCTGCGGTGACCGGTGCCCTGCTGGTCGGGTGGTACCTGGCGCAGGTCCTCGTCGTTCTCGGCGACCTCGACATCGACTCGCGGCGCGCGCACGGCCTGGCTGCCGCGTGGGCGGTGGGCGCGGCCGCGGTGCTGTGCGTCGTCGGGGTCCTGGTCGAGCGGTTCTGCCAGCTCCCGCCGTCGGACGACGACGGCAAGGAGCGCGAGCGACGCAACCCGCCCGGCTCACCGGAGATGGACGCTCGCGCCTGAAGGGTCGCGTGCTCCCTGCCGCGTCCGACGGGGATGGGAGGATGATCCCGTGACCGACGACGCCTCTGCCGTTCGCGCCCCCGCCGACCCGTTCGATCCGCCGGGGCTCGAGTGGTCCCGCGTGTCCGGGAAGCTGGTGACGGCCCGCCTGGTGGTCTCGCTGGGCACGGTGGGGCTGTTCGCGGTGGCCGGCGCCGTGGTCGCGCTCGCGACGGGCGCCGCCTGGGTCTGGGCCTTTCCCGCCTTCTTCGTGCTGCTCGCGCTGTGGCTGCTGTGGCTCGTGCCGCGCCAGGTCCACGCGATCGGCTACGCGGAGCGCGCCGACGACCTGCTGATCCGCAAGGGGATCATGTTCCGCACGCTCGTCGTCGTGCCGTACGGACGCATGCAGTACCTCGACGTCGAGCGTGGCCCCCTGACCCGGGCGCTGGGGCTCGCGTCCCTGCAGCTCCACACGGCGTCGGCCGGCACGGACGCCAGCATCGACGGGCTGCCCGCCGAGGTCGCCGAGCGGCTGCGCGACCAGCTCGCCGCGCGCGGCGAGGCGCGGCTGGCCGGGTTGTGACGGGCGGCATGACCGGCGGCGCCCCGGGCACGTCGGGCGACCTGAGCGCCCCCTCGACCCTCGCCTGGCAGCGCGTCCACCCCGTGACCCCGCTGGTGAAGGGCTGGCTGGTCCTCGTCGTCGTGGTCGTGGGGCTCCTCCGCTCGACGGCGGAGCAGGGCGGGGGCGACGGCGCGCAGTTCGCGCTGCGGCACCTCGCGTGGATCGTGCTGGGCGTCGTGGTCGTCGCGCTCGTCGCCGGCGCGTACTCGTGGCTCGCCTGGCGCGTGACCGCGTACGCGATCGACCCGGACGCCGTGCACATGCGGTCGGGGATCCTCTTCAAGCAGCACCGCAAGGCCCGGCTCGACCGGATCCAGGCGATCGAGGTGCGCCAGCCGCTCGCGGCCCGGATCTTCGGGCTCGCCGAGGTCAAGGTCGAGGTCGCGGGGGGCGACGGCTCGGGCGTCGCGATCGGCTACCTGACGGAGCGGACGGCGCAGGAGCTGCGCGCGGACCTCCTGGCCCGGGCCGCCGGGCTGGGCGCTCCGGCGTCGGGCGCGGTGGCGCCCCCGAGCGCCGCGGAGCCCGCCCCCGCCGCGGATCCTGCCCCGACGGGCGCCGCGCCGCGGCCCGGCACGACGGACGCGATCTCCGGAGAGGTCCGCCCGGCGCCCGCTGCTGCCCCCGCTCCCGTGCTGCACGCGCTCGAGGCGCCGGAGCAGCCGCTGTTCGAGGTGCCGTCGGGCCGGCTCGTGGGTTCGTCGTTCCTGACGGTCGAGGCGTGGGTGCTGGTGCTCGTCGTCGTGGGCGCGGTCGTCGCGGCCTTCGCCGCGCGGACGCCGGCGGTCCTGTTCAGCTTCCTGCCCGTGGTGATCGGCTTCGGCTCGGCGCTGTTCGGGCGGTTCAACCGGTCGTTCGCGTTCCGGGCGGCGACGTCGCCCGACGGCATCCGGCTGCGGCACGGGCTCACCGAGACCCGCGCTCAGACGATCCCGCCGGGTCGCGTGCAGGCCGTCGAGCTGGTGCAGCCGTTCCTCTGGCGTCGGTTCGACTGGTGGCGCGTTCACGTCAACGTCGCCGGCTACGGGCGCGACGCCAACGCGAAGGCCCCCACGACCGTCCTGCTGCCCGTGGGCTCGCGTGCCGAGGCCACGACGGCGCTCTGGCTCGTCCTCCCGGACCTCGGCACCGCCGACCCGCTCGACCTGCTCGCGGAGTCCCTCGACGGCTCCGGGCCGAGCGACGTCTTCACGGCGGCGCCCCGCCGGTCGCGCTGGCTCGACCCGGTCGGGTGGAAGCGGAACGGCTACGCGGTGACGGCGCGGGCCGTGCTCGCACGCAGCGGCCGGGTGCGTCGTCGCCTGGTGGTCGTGCCGCACGAGCGGAGCCAGTCGCTCGGGCTCGAGCAGGGGCCGCTGCAGCGGCGGCTCGGGCTCGCGTCGTTCGTGCTCCACTCGACGCCCGGCTCGGTGCACCCCGAGGTGCCGCACCTGGACGCCCGCGACGCGCGGGTGCTCCTCGACGAGCAGTCGGTGCGCGCCCGTGAGGCCCGGTCGCAGGCGCTGCCGGAGCGCTGGCTCGAGCAGCCGGGGTCGCCCGCATGAGCCCGGCTGCCGCGCCCGCGCGGCTCGGGGTCGGGGTCGTCGGAGCCGGGCGCGTCGGCGCGGTGCTGGGCAGCGCCCTCCGGTCGGTCGGGCACGCGGTCGTGGGGGCGAGCGGTGTCTCCGAGGCCAGCCGTGAGCGCATCGACGTGATGCTGCCCGGCGTGCCCGTGCTCGACGTCCCCGAGGTCGTCAGGCGGGCAGAGCTCGTCCTGCTCACCGTGCCCGACGACGAGCTCGCGCCCCTCGTCCAGGGCCTCGCGGACGTGGGGGCCTGGCAGGCGGGGCAGCTCGTGGTGCACACGGCGGGGAGCCAGGGTGTGCGCGTGCTCGAGCCGGCGCGCGCGGCGGGGGCGATCCCCCTCGCCATCCACCCCGCGATGACGTTCACGGGCACGTCCCTCGACCTGTCGCGCCTCGAGGGCACGACCTTCGCCGTGACCGCGGCGGCCCCCGTCCTCCCGATCGCGCAGGCGCTCGTCGTCGAGCTGGGCGGCGAGCCGGCCGTCGTCGCCGAGGACGCCCGGCCGCTCTACCACGCGGCCCTCGCGCACGGGTCGAACCACCTCGTCGTCCTCGTGGCGCAGGCGGCGCAGGCCCTCGCGGCGGCGGGCGTCGAGCGGCCCGGGCGAGCACTCGGGCCGCTCCTGGGCGCGGCGCTCGACGGCGCGCTGCGCTACGCGGACGTCGACGCCCCCGGCGACGGCCCTCTGGACGCCGACCGCCCGCCCGGCAACCCGCTGGGCCTCGGTGCCCCGGGAGCCGCGGCCATCGGCGCGCTCACCGGTCCCGTGTCCCGCGGCGACGTCGGCACCGTCCGCGCGCACCTCGCCGTCCTGGGGGAGCCGGGTCTCGACGCCCCCGACCTGCCGCCGTCGTACCGGGCGCTGGCGCGCGCCGCCACGGTGCGAGCACTCGCCGCGGGACGCATCGGTGACCACCGGGCCGCCGAGCTGCTCGATGCGCTCGCGGAGCCGACCGCCCCCGGCGAACCGCCGGCGGCCCCACCAGCACCCGGAACGGAGAGTGACGCATGACCG
Organism: Luteimicrobium sp. NPDC057192; assembly: GCF_042670205.1. Classification (NCBI taxonomy): domain Bacteria; kingdom Bacillati; phylum Actinomycetota; class Actinomycetes; order Micrococcales; genus Luteimicrobium; species Luteimicrobium sp. NPDC057192. The sequence goes on from NZ_JBHUWD010000031.1 coordinate 28,491, forward strand.
GTCCGCTCGTCGTCCAGACCGTCGCCGACCTCGACGACGCCCTCGCACCCTTCGACGCGGCCCGCGGACCCGGGGTGGGCGCCGACCGGCCGCGTCGTGCGGTCGTCATGACGATGGGAGCGCTCCACGAGGGGCACCTGACGCTCGTCCGGCGAGCCCGCGAGCTCGTCGGGCCGGCCGGGCAGGTCGTCGTGACCGACTTCGTGAACCCCCTCCAGTTCGGGCCGGGCGAGGACTTCGACCGCTACCCGCGCGACCTCGACGGCGACGTGAGGTTGCTCACCCCCGAGGGCGTGGACGTGGTCTTCGCGCCCCACCTCGAGGAGATGTACCCCGACGGCGACGCGCTCGTCCGCGTGAGCGCCGGGCAGCTCGGCACGATCCTCGAGGGCGCCGCCCGCCCGGGGCACTTCGACGGCATGCTCACCGTCGTCCTCAAGCTGCTCCACCTCGTCCGGCCCGACGTCGCGCTGTTCGGCGAGAAGGACGCCCAGCAGCTCCTCCTCGTGCGGCGCATGGTGCGTGACCTGGACGTTCGCACCGAGATCGTCGGGGTCCCGATCGTCCGCGAGCCCGACGGCCTCGCGCGGTCGTCCCGCAACGCGTACCTCACCGCCGACGAGCGCCCCCGCGCCCTCGCGCTGAGCGCCGCCCTCCGTGCGTCCGCCGCGGCCGCCGACGCCGGGGGAACGCCGTCCGACGTCGTCGCGGCCGCGGCGGGCGTCCTCAACGACGCCGAGGGCGTCGTCGTCGATTACCTCGCCCTGGTCGACCCGACTACCGTGGAGGACCTGACCCTCGCCGGAAGCGTCGAGCCCGGTCCGGCGTTGGTGCTGGTGGCGGCGCGTGTCGGTACGACCCGGCTGATCGACAACACCACGGTCCGGCTCGCGTAGCGCGCACCCGCGCGCCCCACGCCCGACGGCCACTACCTCGGAGGCAACCCGCCGTGACCCGACGCCCGCACGAGCGTGCGACCACGCTCCGGCGTCCGATGATGATCGCCAAGATCCACCGGGCGACCGTGACCCAGGCGGACCTGCACTACGTGGGCTCGCTCACCGTCGACTCCGACCTGCTCGACGCCGCGGACCTGCTCCCCGGCCAGCAGGTCGACGTGGTCGACGTCGCCAACGGCAACCGGCTCACCACGTACGTGATCCCCGGCGAGCGGGGGAGCGGCGAGATGTGCATCAACGGCGCGGCGGCGCACCTCATCAAGCCCGGCGACCTCGTCATCGTCATCGCGTACGGAACGCTCGCCGACGACGAGGCGCGGACCTTCGTGCCGAACGTCGTCTTCGTGGACGAGCACAACAAGATCGTCGAGATCGGCGACGACCCGGGCCAGGTGCCCGGCGGCTACGGGCTCGAGCCCAGCGGGGTCCCGTTCGAGCAGGTCCAGGGGTCGGTCGCGGTCCTCGGCACCCGCTCGCAGGACCACCCCCTCGCCGGCGACGACGCCCTGGCCGCCTGGTAGTGGCCCGCCTCCACCGGCGGCTGCGCGCGCCGCAGCCGGGCTGGACGACGTCGGCGGACGTCGTCGTCGTCGGGAGCGGGATCGCCGGACTGACCGCCGCGCTCGAGCTGCGCGCGCGGGTGCCGCGGGTCCTGCTCGTCACCAAGGGCGAGCTGTCGTCGGGGTCGACGGTATGGGCACAGGGCGGCATCGCCGCGGCCCTCGACCCGACGGACTCGCCCGAGGCGCACCTCGCCGACACCCTCTCGGCCGGCGGGGGGCTGTGCGACCCGCGCGCCGTCGAGGTGCTCGTCACGGACGGCCCCGAGCGCGTCCGCGAGCTCGTCGCGCGCGGCGCCGTGTTCGACACGGACGGCGACGGCGGCATCGCGCTCGGCCGCGAGGGCGGGCACCACGCCGACCGGATCGCCCACGCGGGCGGTGACGCGACCGGGGCCGAGATCTCGCGCGCGCTCGTCGCGCAGCTCGACGCCGTCCGGAACGACCCCGGCATCGAGGTGATCGAGAACGCGCTCGTCCTCGACGTCCTCACCGGCACCCCCGGGCCCGACGGCCGGGCCCCCGCCTGCGGCGTCACGCTCCACGTCCGCGGTGCGGGCTCGCGCGACGGGGTCGGCGCCGCGCTCGCGCCCGCCGTCGTCCTCGCGACCGGCGGCATCGGCCAGGTCTTCCGCTCGTCCACCAACCCGCCCGCCGCCACCGGCGACGGCATCGCCGCGGCCCTCCGCGCCGGCGCCAGCATCGGCGACCTCGAGTTCGTCCAGTTCCACCCGACCGTCCTCTGGCTCGGGTCCGGCGCGAAGGGCCAGCTCCCGCTCATCTCGGAAGCCGTCCGCGGCGAGGGCGCCGTGCTCCTCGACGAGCTCGGCACCCGGTTCATGCCCGCCATCCACCCCATGGCCGAGCTCGCGCCGCGCGACGTCGTGGCCCACGCGATCGTCCGGCAGATGGCCGCGACCGGCTCCGACCACGTCCTGCTCGACGCCCGCGGCCTTGCCGCCGAGCACGGGAGGGGGTTCCTCGCGCGCCGGTTCCCGACCATCACCGCGCGCCTGCAGGACGCCGGAATCGACTGGACCGAGGAGCCCGTGCCCGTCGCGCCCGCCCAGCACTACCACTCGGGCGGCGTCGTCACCGACCTCGACGGGCGCTCCGACGTGCCCGGCCTCTACGCGGTCGGGGAGGTCGCCTGCACCGGTGTCCACGGCGCCAACCGGCTCGCCTCCAACTCGCTGCTCGAAGGGCTCGTGTTCGCGCACCGCGCGGCCCGCGACGTCGCCGCGCGCCTCGCCGCCGGCGACCTCGCGCAGCACGACCCCGTCGAGCGCGCCGGCGCGCCCGGGCTCGTCCCCGCCGCCGCGCGCTCGCGCGTCCAGGCCATCGCCACCGCCGGGCCCGGCGTCATCCGCGACGAGCGCGGGCTCCTCGGCGCGCGCACCCACCTCGCGGCCGTCCTCGACGCCGCCGACGAAGGCGACGTCGTCGCCGAGCCGCAGCTCGCCGAGTGGGAGACCACCAACGTCCACCAGGTCGCGTCCGCACTGACCGAGGCCGCGCTGCGCCGCACCGAGAGCCGCGGCGGGCACTTCCGGTCCGACTTCCCGGCGGTCGACCCCGCGTGGGAGAGGCGGGTCGTCGTGCGGCTCGGCGCCGACGGGGAGCTCGTCGTTCTCTGATCTCGTCCTTCGGCGGGGCTCGCGGTGGACCGAGTCACCTCCGCCGACGGTGACGTCGCGTTCGCCGAGGGTGACGCTGGGTTCGCCGAGGGTGACGCTGGGTTCGCCGACGGTGACGCGCGAGACGGACCGATCCGCCGTCGCCCGTTCGACGACGTCCCTCGCCGACGTATCCCTCCGCGCGGGGTACTTCGCGAAGCAACCGGCGCGGAGGCCTGCTTCGCGAGGTGACCGGCGGTCGGTCCACCTCGCGGAGCGGTTACCGTGAGGCCGTGACCGACACCTCGACGCCCTCCGCCTCGACGCAGCCCGCGACCACCTCGCACGCCAACCGTTCGCCCGCGTTCGACGACGCGCTCGACCCCGCGTGGGTGTCCGGCGTCGTGCGGACGGCGCTCGACGAGGACCTCGGACCCGAGCCCGGGCGCGACGTCACCACGCAGGCGACCGTCGACGCGGCCGCGCGGGGGACCGCCGACCTCGTGGCGCGCGAGGAGGGCGTCGTCGCCGGGCTCGTCGTGGTCCCGGAGGTGCTCGCGCAGGTCGCGCGCCGGTTCGGGCTGGAGGAACCGACGGTGACGTTCGTCGCGCGCGACGGCGACCCGGTGACCCGGGGCCAGGTGCTGGCCGCGGTCGAGGGCCCGACCCAGGCGCTCCTCGTCGCCGAGCGGACGCTGCTCAACCTCGCGAGCCGGGCGAGCGGCGTCGCGACCCACACGCGCCGCTGGGCCGACGCGCTCGAGGGCACGGGGGCGCTCGTCCTCGACACCCGCAAGACGACGCCCGGCCTGCGCGCGCTCGAGAAGTACGCGGTCCGCGCAGGCGGCGGGACGAACAAGCGCATGGGCCTGTACGACGTCGCGATGGTCAAGGACAACCACGTCGTCGCCGCGGGTTCGGTGGCGGCCGCGGTCGCCGCGGTCCGCGAGCGGTTCCCGGACGTCGCCGTGCAGGTCGAGGCGGACACCACCGACCAGGCGGTCGAGGCCGTCGACGCGGGCGCCGACTTCCTGCTCCTCGACAACATGCCGACCCCGGTCCTCGCAGCCACGGTCGCCGCGGTCCGCGCCCGCCAGGGGACCGCGGCGTCGGGCGTCCCGGGGGCGACGGTGCCCGAGCACGTCGAGCTCGAGGCGACGGGCAACCTCACGCTCGACCGGGCCACCGAGGTCGCGAGCACGGGTGTCGACTACCTGTCGGTGGGCGCGCTCACCCACTCGTCGCCGATCCTCGACCTCGCCCTGGACCTCCGCGCGTCCTGACCCGACGCCCGAATGGTCCGTCCTTCGAGTGCTCGCAGGCGCCGCCCGTAGAATCGCGGGGTGACCTCCCCCGACCCCGCGCGTCCCGCCGAGCCCACCAGCCAGTCCGCCGCAACCTCTCCCGAGGCCGTGGCCGACGACCTGCCCGAGCAGCTCCGGATCCGCCGCGCCAAGCGCGACCGGCTCCTCGAGGAGGGTGCGCAGGCCTACCCGGTCTCGGTACCGCGGACGCACACCATCGCGCAGGTCGTCGCAGGCTACGGGCACCTCGAGGCGGGCCAGGAGACCGACGACGTCGTGGGCGTCGCCGGCCGCGTCGTGTTCCTCCGCAACACGGGCAAGCTCTGCTTCGTGACCCTGCAGGACGGCGAGGGCAACCGCCTGCAGGGCATGCTCAGCCAGGCCGTCGTCGGCGAGGAGTCGCTCGCGCGCTTCAAGGGCGACGTGGACCTCGGCGACCACCTGTTCCTGCACGGCCGCGTGATCAGCTCGCGCCGCGGTGAGCTGTCGGTGTTCGCCGACGAGTGGACGATCGCCGCGAAGGCGCTGCGCCCCCTTCCGGTGCTGCACAAGGACCTCTCCGAGGAATCGCGCGTGCGGCAGCGTTATGTCGACCTGATCGCGCGCCCGGCGGCACGCGACATGGTGCGTTTCCGTGCCGCCGTCGTGCGTTCTCTGCGCGAGAACTTCCACCGCCGCGACTTTCTCGAGATCGAGACCCCGATGCTGCAGACGGTGGCGTCCGGAGCGGCGGCGCGCCCGTTCGAGACGCACATGAACGCGTACGACATCGACCTGTTCCTGAGAATCGCGCCGGAGATCTTCCTCAAGAAGGCCGTCGTGGGCGGTGTGGAGCGCGTCTTCGAGATCAACCGGAACTTCCGTAACGAGGGCGCGGACTCGTCGCACTCGCCGGAGTTCGCGATGCTCGAGGCGTACGAGGCCTATGGCGACTACGACACGATGGCCGCGCTCACGCAGAACCTCGTGCAGACGGCCGCGCAGGACGCGCTCGGGACCACGACGGTCACCCTGCCGGACGGCGAGGAGTACGAGCTCGGCGGCGAGTGGACGACCCTCACGATGTACGGGTCGCTGTCGGAGGCGCTGGGCGAGGAGGTCACGCCCGAGACGTCGGTCGAGCACCTGTCGAAGCTCGCGGAGCGCCTCGAGGTCGTGCACGACCCGAAGCGCGCGAGCCACGGCAAGCTCGTCGAGGTGATCTGGGAGCACCTGGTGGGCGACCACCTGGTGGCGCCGACGTTCGTGCGCGACTTCCCGGTCGAGACGTCCCCGCTGACCCGCGACCACCGCACGATCCGCGGCGTCGTCGAGAAGTGGGACCTGTACGTGCGCGGTTTCGAGCTGGCGACGGCGTACTCGGAGCTCGTCGACCCGGTGATCCAGCGCGAGCGCTTCGAGGCGCAGGCGCTGCTGGCGGCGGCCGGCGACGACGAGGCGATGCGCCTCGACGAGGACTTCCTCACCGCGATGGAGTACGCGATGCCGCCGTCGGGCGGCATGGGCATGGGGATCGACCGGCTGCTCATGGCGCTCACGGGCCAGGGGATCCGCGAGACGATCCTCTTCCCGCTCGTGAAGCCGGCGCAGTGAGAACGATGGACGAGCGGCTCGTTCGAAAGGTGGCGTGACGACGATGGTCGGTGTTCTCGAGGCGGTCGTCCCGTCGATCGCGGTGGGCTTGATCTTCTGGCTCGCGATGCGTTTCGTCGTGCGCGCGGACCGCAACGAGCGGAATGCGATGGCGGCGCTCGAGGCGCGTGAGGACGAGGAACGCGCGCAGCGCGAGGCGGCCCGTCCCGCGGCGGCTTCGCACGAGGGCGCAGAACCCTCGCAGAATGTCTAGCGCATTCTGTCGCTAGAAAAAGGCGAACGGCGGGCGCGTCTGCTTTGACGGTGCGTGTTCTCGGTGGGATCCTCGTGATGTTCCTCGAGCAGTATTCCGACAATGCATGAATCGTGAGGTGCCCCTGTGGCTCAGAAGGTTCAGGTCCTCCTCGTCGACGACCTCGACGGTGGTGCGGCCGAGCAGACGGTGACGTTCGCGCTGGACGGCGTCTCGTACGAGATCGACCTCAACGACAAGCACGCCGCCGAGCTGCGTGAGGCGTTCGCCACGTGGATCGGCCACGCCCGCAAGGTGACGGGTCGCGCCGCGGCGCGCCCGGGCCGCCGGTCCTCGCGCGGCAGCGGCTCGGAGGCGACCCAGGTCCGCGAGTGGGCCCGCGCCAACGGCTTCACCGTCTCGGACCGCGGCCGCATCCCCGCGGACGTCAAGGCCAAGTTCGACGCCGCGCACTGATGACGCCCGAAGGCCCGGCACCGCTGGTGCCGGGCCTTCGTCGTGCGTGGCTACGCTTCTCGCATGACCGTCCCACCCTCCCGTCCTGACGTCCGCCGGCTCTGGCTCGGCACCTATCCGGCCCCGGGGACGGCGTCGGGCAGCGGCGAGGGCGTGTGGCGCGTCGACCTGGATCTCTCCGCAGGCCGGTTCGACGACGCCCGCCAGGTGGTGTCGACGCCGTCCCCGTCGTTCGTGGCGCTCGCGCCCGACGAGCGCACGCTGTACGCGGTGGACGAGAACACCGACGGCGGGCTGTCGGCGTTCCGCGTGGAGGCGCCCGACGGTGACGGCCTCGAGCTCCTCGCGACGGTCCCGAGCGGCGGCGCGGACCCGTGCCACGTGGTGGCGACGCCTGCCGCGGTGTGGGTCGCGAACTACTCGAGCGGCACGTTCACGACGGTCGCCGTCGACGGCTCCGGTGGGTTCGCCGGCGAGCCCGAGGCCTACGCGGGGGAGGGCACCGGCCCCGACACCGACCGCCAGGAGGGTCCGCACGCGCACTACGCGGTCCCGACGCCGGACGGCTCGGCCGCGTGGGTCGTGGACCTGGGCGCCGACCGCGTCCGCCGGTACCGCGTCACCGCGGACGGCACGGGCGTGGAGGCGGCCGGCACGGCCGTGACGCTCCCTGCCGGCGCCGGCCCCCGCCACCTGGTGTTCGGCGCCGCGGGCACCGCGGGGGAGGGCTTCGCGTTCGTCGTCGGGGAGCTCGACGACCGGGTCCACGTGCTCGCCCTCCACACCGACGACGACGGCCTCCTCGCCGCGGACGCCGTGGCCGCGGTCCCGGCGTGCACGACGCCGGGGCCGGAGGGCGTCGGTGCCTTCCCCTCGCACGTCGCGCTCAGCTCCGACGGCACGCGCCTGTACGTCGCGGTCCGCGGCCCGGACGTGGTGGCGGTCCACGACCTCGAGCCCGACGGGCACGCCGTACGCCTCGCGCACCGGGCCGACGCCCCGCTCGAGGGCGTGTGGCCGCGCCACTTCGCGGTCCTCGACACCGCCGACGGCGACGTCCTCGTCGTCGCGGGGCAGAACTCGTCGACGCTCGAGGCGCTGCGGGTCCTGCCGGGCGACGCCGGCGCGGAGCCCGTGGCGTCGCTGACGCTGCCGAGCCCGGCGTGCGTCGTCGAGCGGCGGATACTGGAGGGGTGACCGACCCCCGCCGACCGCTGCACGTCGCGATGCTCAGCGTCCACACGTCCCCCCTCGACCAGCCCGGGACGGGTGACGCGGGCGGCATGAACGTGTACGTGACGGGGCTCGCGCGGGCGCTCGCCCGCGAAGGTGCGACGGTCGAGATCTTCACGCGGCGGACGTCGGGCGCCCAGCCGGACGTGGTCCCCCTGGCCGAGGGGGTCTGCGTGCGGCACGTGACGGCGGGCCCGTTCGAGGGCCTCGACAAGAACGACCTCCCGGGACAGCTCTGCGCGTTCACCGCGGGCGTCCTGCGCACGGAGGCCTGGCGCGAGGCCGGCTGGTACGACGTCGTGCACGCGCACTACTGGCTGTCGGGGCAGGCGGGCTGGCTCGCGGCCGACCGCTGGGACGTCCCGCTCGTCGCGACCATGCACACGCTCGCGCGCGTGAAGAACGCCGCGCTCGCGCCCGGTGACACCCCCGAGCCGGCGGGCCGCGCGATCGGCGAGGAGCAGGTCGCGGACGCCGCCGACGCCCTCGTCGCGAGCACGGCGCAGGAAGCCCACGAGCTCACGGACCTGTACGGCGCGGACCCGGCCCACGTCCACGTCGTCGAGCCGGGTGTCGACCTCGACGTGTTCCGCCCGGCGCTCGTCTCGACGGAGGGCCTGGACCGCTCGGCCGCGGCGGCGCTCGTCGACGCGGACCGGCGGGCGCGGCGTGCCCAGCTCGACCTCCCGCCCGACCGGCCGCTCGTGCTCTTCGCCGGCCGCGTCCAGCTCCTCAAGGCGCCCGACGTGCTCGTGCGGGCCCTCGGCGTCCTTCGCGACCACGACCGCCTGGTCCCGACGCTCCTCGTCCTCGGGGGCGCGAGCGGCCGCCCGACCGCCGTGCGGGAGCTCCAGGCGCTCGCGATGCAGCTCGGCGTCGAGGACCGCCTCGTGGTGCGGCCGCCCGTCCCCGCGGACGAGCTGGCCGCGTACATGCGCGCCGCGGACGTCGTCGCGGTGCCCTCGCACTCCGAGTCGTTCGGGCTGGTCGCGGCCGAGGCCCAGGCCGCGGGCACGCCCGTGGTCGCGGCCGCCGTCGGGGGCCTGCCCACCGTGCTCGACGACGGCGCCACGGGCGTCCTCGTGCACGACCACTCGTCGTGGACGTGGGCGGAGGCGCTGGGGGACCTGCTCGACGACCCGGAGCGTCGCGCGGCGCTGCGCGAGGCGGCGCTGGCGGCGAGCCCTCGGTTCGGCTGGGACCGGGCCGCGAAGGAGATGCTCGCCGTCTACGCCGACGCGCGCGCCGTCAGGAGCGCTCGAGCACGAGCACGGGGATGACCCGGTCCGTGCGCGTCTGATAGTCCGCGTAGTCGGGGTAGGCCGCGACGGCGCGCTCCCACCACAGGTCGCGCTCGGCGCCGTGCGCCTCGTGCGCGACGTAGTCGTGCCGCTCGGGGCCGTCCTGCAGCTCGACCTCCGGGTGCGCGACGACGTTGTGGTACCACTGCGGGTGGTCGGGTGCGCCGCCCAGGGACGCGACGACGGCGTAGGCGCCGTCGTGCTCGACGCGCATGAGCGCGTGCTTGCGGAGCTTGCCCGAGCGGGCGCCCCTCGTCGTGAGGACGACCACGGGCATCCCGCGCATCGTGGTGCCCTTCGTGCCGCCCGACGACTCGTACAGGGCGACCTGGCCGGCGGTGTGGGCGGACGGGCTGGGGACGTACTCTCCGGTCAATGGCATGTCCACGGAACGTCGTCGCCGCACGCACGCATTCCGGGTGCGGCAAACTAGGGGCATGACCTACACCCTCGTGCTGCTCCGCCACGGCGAGAGCGAGTGGAACGCGAAGAACCTGTTCACCGGCTGGGTGGACGTCGCCCTCTCCGAGAAGGGCACCGAGGAGGCGAAGCGCGGCGGCACCCTCCTGACCGAGGCGGGCGTGCTGCCCGACGTCGTGCACACCTCGCTGCTGCGCCGCGCGATCACGACGGCGAACCTCGCCCTCGACGCCGCCGACCGCCACTGGATCCCCGTGAAGCGCAGCTGGCGCCTCAACGAGCGCCACTACGGCGCGCTCCAGGGCAAGGACAAGAAGCAGACGCTCGAGCAGTTCGGCGAGGAGCAGTTCATGCTCTGGCGCCGCTCGTACGACGTCCCGCCGCCCGCGATCGAGGTCGGCTCGGAGTTCTCCCAGGACGCCGACCCGCGCTACGCGGACGCCCCGCAGGTGCTCACCGAGTGCCTCAAGGACGTCCTCGAGCGCGCGCTGCCGTACTGGGAGGGCGAGATCGTCCCCGACCTCAAGGCCGGCAAGACGGTGCTCGTCGCCGCGCACGGCAACTCGCTGCGTGCGCTGGTCAAGCACCTCGACGGCATCTCCGACGAGGACATCGCGGGCCTCAACATCCCGACCGGCATCCCGCTGCTCTACGAGCTCGACGAGGACCTCAAGCCCGTCACCAAGGGCGGCACGTACCTCGACCCGGAGGCCGCGAAGGACGCGATCGCGGCCGTGGCGAACCAGGGACGGTGAGCCCCTCGGCTCGCTGACCCGACGCGCGAAAGGCCCGGCACCCTCGTGGGGTGCCGGGCCTTCGTGCTGCTTCAGTCTTCGCGAGGTAGACCGGCGGCCGTACTACTTCGCGAGGTAGATCGGCGGCCGTACTACTTCGCGAGGTAGGCGGGATGCCGGGGTACTTCGCGAGGTACGCGGGGTGCCGGGGTACCTCGCGGTAGGTCAGCCGAGCTCGGCCGGCTCGCCCGTGACGAGGTACGCGATGCGGCGGGCGACGGACACGGCGTGGTCGCCGAACCGCTCGTAGTAGCGCGACGCCAGGGTGACGTCGATGGTCTCCTGGACCGACCCGATCCAGTCCGCGGAGAGGAGCGCGCCGAACGTCTGCTCGTGGAGCACGTCGAGCAGGTCGTCGTCCCGCTCGACGGTGGTCGCGAGCGCGAGGTCGCGGGTCTCGAGGAGCGACGTGGTCCGGCGGGCGACGCGCGTGGCGGCGTCGTGCATCTGGGTGAACGTGTCGGTGACGGTGGGCGGCAGCGCGTGCGCGGGGTAGCTGCGGCGGGCCAGCTGCGCGAGGTGCCGCGCGAGGTCGCCCATGCGCTCCAGGCTGGAGCTGATGCGCAGCGCGGTCACGACGACGCGCAGGTCGGTCGCCACGGGCGCCTGCTGCGCGAGCAGGCGGACGCACTGCTCGTCGAGCTCACGCTCGCGCTCGTCGATCTCGCGGTCGGAGGCGATGACCTCCTGCGCGAGGCTGAGGTCGGCGGTCAGGACGGCCTGGCCCGCGTTCGTGATGGCGCGCTCGACCAGTCCGCTCATGGCGCTGAGGTCGTCGCCCAGCTGACGCAGCTCGGCCTCGAAGATCTCTCTCATGCGCGCCACGGTCCCATGCGCGAACGCCCTCCGTCCGGCGTCCGGGTGAACGGGGGGTCGACTGGTGGTGAACAGTTCAGGGCGGGTGACCGCGTGACGGTCCTCCCGTCCGGTCGGACGCCGGGCGTCCGTAGGCTGGTGGCGTGGACTTCTTCAACGGGGGCTGGAGCGCGCTCGCAGCCGGGCTCGTCGGCCTACTGGTCGGCGTGTCTTCCGTGCTCGCCTTCCGGCTGAGCGAGCGACCGCGCTCGCGGTCCGCGCAGCGCGCGTCGGGTTCCAGCCCGGACGCTGCAGGCTCGGGCGCAGAGCTCGACGAGGGGCTGGTCCGCGTGCTCGCGGTGCTCCGGTCGGCGGCCGTCGTGCTCGACGACGAGGACCGCGTCGTGCGTGCCAGCCCGCCCGCATACGCGCTGGGCGTGGTGCGGTCGTCGGAGGTCGCGCACGCGGTGATCCGGGATCTCGTGGCCGCCGTCCGGCGCGACGGCGTGATCCGCGACGAGGAGCTCGAGCTGCCCCGCGGACCTGTCGGGCGGGGGACCGTCGTGCTGCAGGTGCGTGTCGCGCAGGTGACGCCGCACCTCCTGCTCGTCCTCGCGGAGGACCGCACCGAGGCTCGCCGGACCGAGGCGATCCGCCGCGACTTCGTCGTGAACGTGTCGCACGAGCTCAAGACGCCCGTGGGAGCGCTCGCGCTGCTCGCCGAGACCGTGCAGGACGCCGCGGACGACCCCGAGGCCGTGCGCCGGTTCGCCGGCCGCATCGTGACCGAGTCCGAGCGGCTGTCCGCGCTCGTCCACGAGATCATCGAGCTCTCCCGGCTCCAGGCCGAGAGCGCAGCGCAACAGGTGACGGTCGTCCCGGCGAGCGACGTCGTCGAGGAGGCCGCTGCCCGCGCTCGCACGAACGCGCAGTCCAAGGGGATCCGGATCGCCGTCGGCGGCGACCTCGACGCGCGGCTCTACGGCGACCACGCGCTCCTCGTGACGGCGGTCCGCAACCTCCTCGACAACGCGGTCGCCTACTCGGGCGAGCACTCCCAGGTGGCCGTCGGCGTGCGACAGGTCGACGATCTGGTCGAGATCGCCGTCGTCGACGAGGGCATCGGGATCGCGCCCGAGGACCAGGACCGCGTGTTCGAGCGCTTCTTCCGCGTCGACCCGGCGCGCTCGCGCGCGACGGGCGGTACCGGGCTCGGGCTCAGCATCGTCAAGCACGTCGCGGCCGACCACGGCGGCGACGTCACGGTGTGGTCCGAGCCCGGGCACGGTGCGACCTTCACGCTGCGGATCCCCGCCGCGCCCGACGACGTCCCGCGAGCCAGGCCCGACCTGGCCGACGACCTCGACCGACCTGATGCACGAACCGACGACAAGGAGGTGGATGCGTGACGCGCATCCTCGTGGTGGAGGACGAGGAGTCCTACCGCGACCCGCTGACCTACCAGCTCGAGCGCGAGGGCTTCGACGTGGCTGCCGCCGCGACCGGCCCCGAGGCGCTCACGACGTACGACGCCATGGAGTCCCAGGGCGGTGTCGACCTCGTGCTGCTCGACCTCATGCTGCCGGGCCTCGACGGGACCGAGGTCTGCCGCGAGCTGCGGCGCCGCGGCGACGTGCCGGTCATCATGCTGACCGCCAAGGACACCGAGATCGACAAGGTCGTCGGGCTGGAGCTCGGCGCGGACGACTACGTCACCAAGCCGTACTCGTTCCGCGAGCTGCTGGCCCGCATGCGCGCCGTCCTCCGGCGACGCTCGGCCGCGCAGCCCGGCGGCGGGGCTGCCGCAGGCGCAGGGACCGACGAGCTCGACGACGACGACGTGCTCGAGGCCGGGCCCGTCCGCATGGACGTCGACCGCCACACCGTGACGGTCGGCGGTGAGCCCGTGTCGTTCCCGCTCAAGGAGTTCGAGCTGCTCGAGCTGCTGCTGCGCAACGCCGGCCGGGTCCTCACGCGCGGTCAGCTCATCGACCGCGTGTGGGGCTCCGACTACGTGGGCGACACCAAGACCCTCGACGTGCACGTCAAGCGGGTGCGCGCCAAGGTCGAGCCCGACCCGGGGAACCCGCAGCACCTGCTGACGGTTCGTGGGCTCGGCTACCGGTTCGTCGACGACGAGGACTGAGGTCCCGGCACCGCCACCCGGGTGACGACGAGGTCGACGTCCCGGGTGGCAGAGGCGTCGGTACTGAGCATCGCGGGTCCCGTCGGGAAGTCGGCCGGGATGCGGACCGTCGTCGTGAAGCTGCCGTCGTGGTCGGGGTGGACCGCGGCGAGCCTGGTCGCGTGCGCGCCCGCAGTGAGCGTGAGTGTCACCGTCCCGTACGGCGGCGGGTCGCCACGCTGCCCCGTGTCGTAGCAGTCGGTGACGAAATACGCTCCGGTCACACGCAGGCTCTGCCCCTGCCGCACGACCTTCGCCTGTGGCGCCGGGTCGGCGAGACTGCTGTCGACCGGTTTCCCGTCGACGGCGATCATCGGCCCGACGCACGACGCGTTCGAACCGCGGGTCCACCCTCCGTCGAGCGGGTTGTCGAGCGCGACCAGAGCACCGACGATCACCGCCACCGCCGCGACGGGCAGGGCGGCGCCCAGCAGGCGGCGGCGCACGAGGCGCCGTCGTCCACCGCGGTCAGACGCGGGCGGCCGGGCGTGCGACAGGGCGGGCCGAGGCTCGGTGTCGACGTGGTCGCGCCAGGCGGCGCCTGCTTCTCGAAGCTTCTCGTCAGTCGTGGACATAGCTGCCTCCGAGGGTGCGTTCGAGCGCGGCGCGCGCGTCGTGGAGCGTCGACTTCACGGTGCCCTCCGCGCACTCGAGGAGCGCGGCGACCTCGGTGACCGGCAGGTCCACGTAGTAGTGCAGGACGACCGCCGCGCGCTGCCGCGGTGCCAGCCGGGCGACGGCGCGACCCAGGTCCGCGGACACCGGGCCGGTCCCGGCGACCACGAGGGCGTCGGGGTGGAGCTCGTCCCAGACGGGTGCGGGTCGCCGCCACCGCTGCCGCGCCCGGTCGGCCACGATCGCGAGCAGCCACGGACGGACGCTGCCACGCGCCGGGTCGAACGTGTGCCGCTTCGCCCAGGCGCGCTCGGCGGCGTCCTGGACGACGTCGTCGGCGTCGTGCGGACCGACGAGCACGTACGCGAGGCGTCGCATAGCGGCACGGTGCTCCGCGAGGGCCGCGGCGACGTCGGCGTCGGTGTGAGCCGCGCTTCTCACGCAGGTCCTCCCTCTCGGTGCGGTCGACGGTGGTTCCGTCACGAGTTGTACGGCCTGGGCAGCCGACCGGGTTGGGTCGGCCCTCAGTGTTCACCCCCCGTTCACTCTCGCTGTGCTGCCCAGTCATCCGTCCTGCCTACCGTCAGGGTCGTCGCCGGCGCTCGCCGACGACGCATCAACGTGCGAACAGGATGGAACGACACGTGAACCTCAGCCGACTCACCCGCGTGGGCTCTGCCGTCGCGATCGGCGCGCTCGCCCTCAGCCTTGCCGCGTGCGGTTCCGACGACGCCACGGGGAACGGCACCGGCTCCGGTACCAGCACCGACGGCGCGAACGCCGGGGGCAACCTGAGCGGAGAGCTGAACGGCGCCGGCTCGTCCGCCCAGGGCAGCGCGATGGACGCCTGGCGTTCGGGCTTCCAGTCCGCCAACACCGGTGTCACCGTCAACTACGACCCGATCGGGTCGGGCGACGGGCGGAAGCAGTTCCTGAGCGGCGCCGTCCAGTACGCCGGCTCGGACGCCTACATGACCGACGACGAGATCGCGCAGGCGAAGACCACCTGCCAGAACGGCGACGTCGTCGAGCTCCCTGTCTACATCAGCCCGATCGCGATCGCCTTCAACCTCAAGGGCGTCGACTCGCTGAACCTCGACGGCCCGACCGTCGCGAAGATCTTCAACGGCAAGATCACGAAGTGGGACGACCCGGCGATCGCCAAGCTGAACGACGGCGTCAAGCTTCCCAGCACGGCCATCACTCCCGTGCACCGCTCGGACGACTCGGGCACGACCCAGAACTTCACCGAGTGGGTCAAGGCCAACGCCGGCGCCGACTGGCCGTACGAGGCCTCGCAGACGTTCCCGGTCAAGGGCGGCCAGTCGGGTGCCAAGACGTCGGGCGTCGTCCAGACGATCACGGGCGGCGACGGCACGATCGGCTACATCGACTCGTCGCAGGTCGGCAACCTCGGTACGGCGAAGATCAAGGTCGGCGACTCGTTCGTCGCGCACTCGGCCGAGGGCGCTGCGGCGGCCGTGGGCCAGTCGAAGATCGTGTCGGGCCGTGCCGCGTCGGACATCGCGATCGACATCGACCGCACCCTGACGGACGCGTCGACGTACCCGCTGGTGCTCGTCTCGTACGACATCGCGTGCACCAGCTACGCGGACGCCAACCAGGCCGCTCTCGTGAAGGGCTTCCTCAACTACGTGATCAGCGACGCGGGCCAGCAGTCCGCCGCCTCCGCGGCAGGCTCGGCGCCGATCTCGAAGGACCTGTACACCAAGGCCCAGGCCGCGGTGGACGCGATCAAGGCCGGCTGACCGGTCGGACGACGTGGTGACCGGTGCCGGTGGGCGGGGGCGTGACGCGCTCCGCCCGCCGGCACCGCCTCGCATCCCAGGTCCTTGAGATGCGGCCCACGATGAAGAAGGAGACGGTGTGACCACCACAGCCGCCGACACGCGGGAGACCAGCCCGGCGTCGACGAACGGCCCCGGGCGCGGCCGACCGCCGCGCCGGCCCACGCGCGCCGCCGACCGCGGGCTCAACCGCGCGTTCCGTTACCTGGCGACGAGCGCGGGGACGCTGATCCTCGTCGCGCTCGCCGCGGTCGCGGGCTTCCTGATCTGGCAGTCGTGGCCGGCCCTGACGGCGGGCAGCTCCGAGATCGCGTCGAAGGTGAGCTTCGTCCAGGGGCAGGGCTCCCTGGTGTCCTACCTCGGGCCGCTGATCTTCGGCACGCTGCTGGCGGCCGCGGTGGCGCTGGCGGTCGCGATGCCTCTCGCGATCGGGATCGCGCTCTTCACGTCGCACTATGCGCCCCGCCGCCTGGCGTCGTTGCTCGGCTGGATGATCGACCTGCTGGCGGCGATCCCGTCCGTGGTCTACGGCCTCTGGGGTGCGCTGGTCCTGGCGCCCGCGATCCAGCCCGTCTGGCAGTGGATCTCCGACGTCCTCGGCTGGATCCCGCTGTTCCAGGGCCCGGCGGCGGACCCCGCCCGCGTGCTCATGACCGTCTCGCTGGTGCTCGCCGTGATGATCCTGCCGATCATCACGGCCGTCTCGCGCGAGGTGTTCCTGCAGACGCCGAAGCTCCACGAGGAGGCGGCGCTCGCCCTCGGCGCGACACGCTGGGAGATGATCCGCACGGCCGTCCTGCCGTTCGGCCGTTCGGGTGTCGTCTCCGCGGCCATGCTCGGCCTGGGCCGCGCGCTCGGCGAGACGATGGCCGTCGTCATGATCCTGTCGCCCGGGCTCACCTACTCGTTCGCCCTGCTCCTCGCAGGCAAGCAGCAGACGATCGCCGCGAACATCGCGCTCAAGTACCCGGAGGCGAACTCGCTCGGCATGAGCACGCTCATGGTCACGGGCCTCGCGCTGTTCGTCATCACGATGGTCGTCAACATGGCGTCGCGCTGGGTCGTCGGCCGCCGCAAGGAATTCTCGGGAGCGAACTGAGATGGCCGTGATCCCCACCACCCTCGACGGCGCCCCGCGCCCCCCGCGCGGCGACGACGTGCGTGCCCTCCTGCGCAGCTCCGACGCGCGCCGTCGCCGCAAGGACCGGCTGATGACGGTGCTCGTGAGCACCGCGTTCGGCATCGCGCTCGTCCCGCTCGTCTGGCTGCTCTGGACCGTGGTCGCCCGCGGGATCGGTCGGCTCGACCCGTACTTCCTGCTGCACTCCATGCGTGGCGTGTTCGGCGGCATGGACGCAGGAGGCATCTATCACGCGATCGTCGGCACGATCTGGGTGACGCTGGGCGCGGCGATCATCTCCGTGCCGATCGGGATCCTGACCGCCATCTACCTCGTGGAGTACGGGTCGGGAGGTCGGCTGGCCCGCGCGGTGACGTTCTTCGTCGACGTGATGACGGGCATCCCGTCGATCGTCGCGGGTCTGTTCGCCTACGCCCTGTTCTCGCTGTTCCTCGGCCCGAGCGCGCACTTCGGCGCGATGGGCGCGGTCGCGCTGAGCGTGCTGATGATCCCGGTCGTCGTCCGCTCGACCGAGGAGATGCTCAAGCTCGTCCCGAACGAGCTGCGCGAGGCCGCCTACGCGCTCGGCGTCCCGAAGTGGTTGACGGTCATCAAGGTCGTGCTCCGCACCGCGGTAGCCGGCATGACGACGGGCGTCATGCTCGCGGTGTCGCGCGTGGTCGGCGAGACCGCGCCCCTGCTCCTCACGGTGGGCGTGATCGACTCGATCAACTTCAACCCGTTCCAGGGCCGCATGATGACCCTGCCGGTCTACGTGTACCAGCAGTTCACCGCGGGCGTCGTGCCGTGCAACAACCCGAACGTCACCTGCATCCCGACGATCAACTACGACCGCGCCTGGGCGGCCGCGCTGACGCTGATCCTCATCGTCATGATCCTCAACCTGGTCGCGCGGCTCGTCTCCCGACTCTTCGCCCCGAAGCTGCGGTCATGAGCAGCCCCACGACACCGCGCGACGACGCGGCGGCAGCCGGCCGGACCGGCGTCGCCCCCGCTCGCCCCACCAGCCCGCAGCACGACACCCCGAAGAAGGACGACCCCGCGATGGCACAGCGCATCGACGTCAAGGACCTCAACATCTACTACGGCGACTTCCTGGCGGTCGAGGGCGTCACGATGACGATCGAGCCGCGCTCGGTCACCGCGTTCATCGGCCCGTCCGGCTGCGGGAAGTCGACGTTCCTGCGCACGCTCAACCGCATGCACGAGGTCATCCCGGGTGCCTCGGTGCACGGCAGCGTCGAGATGGAGGGCGTCGACCTCTACGGCGCCGACATCGACCCCGTCGCGGTGCGCCGGCAGATCGGCATGGTGTTCCAGCGCCCCAACCCGTTCCCGACGATGTCCATCGCGGAGAACGTGCTCGCTGGCGTCCGGCTCCTGAACAAGAAGATCTCGAAGTCGGACGCCGCGGACCTCGTCGAGCAGTCGCTCACCAGCGCGAACCTCTGGAACGAGGTCAAGGACCGGCTCCAGAAGCCGGGCGCGGGCCTCTCGGGCGGTCAGCAGCAGCGCCTGTGCATCGCCCGCGCGATCGCGGTGAAGCCGCAGGTGCTCCTCATGGACGAGCCGTGCTCCGCGCTCGACCCGATCTCCACGCTCGCGATCGAGGACCTCGTGACCGAGCTGAAGAAGGACTACACGATCGTCATCGTCACGCACAACATGCAGCAGGCCGCGCGCGTGAGCGACCGGACCGCGTTCTTCAACATCGCGGGCACCGGCAAGCCGGGCAAGCTCATCGAGATGGACGACACCGGCACGATCTTCTCGACCCCCAAGGAGAAGGCCACCGAGGACTACATCTCCGGCCGCTTCGGGTGAGCCGATCCGGCCGGTCGGTCGGAGAGACGCATCGCGGGCCCCCGGGACGACGTCCCGGGGGCCTGTGTCGTTCGCCGATGGTGACGCCGGGCCCGCCGACGGTGACGCTGGGTTCGCCGACGGTGACGCTGGGTTCGCCGATGGTGACGCTGGGTTCGCCGACGGTGGCGCTGGGTTCGTCGATGGTGACGCCGCGCTGCGAGTCGACCATGCGATCACCCACCCGGGCGTCGCCCACCATGACGTTGCACCCCTTCGCGGCGAACCGGTGGCTCA
This sequence comes from Luteimicrobium sp. NPDC057192, assembly GCF_042670205.1. NCBI lineage: Bacteria > Bacillati > Actinomycetota > Actinomycetes > Micrococcales > Luteimicrobium > Luteimicrobium sp. NPDC057192. The sequence goes on from NZ_JBHUWD010000031.1 coordinate 47,624, forward strand.
CACGCTGGCGGCGGCCGACGGGGTGACGGAGTGCATGCTCGGCGAGCACACCCCCCCACGCAACCGTCACCGTCGGCGAACTGAACGTCATCTGGGGGGTTCGGCGCCGTGTCCCCGCCGACGGTCTCCGACGAGCCGGTCAGGCGGTGGCGACGGCCGTCGGGCGTCCGGTGGGCGTCGAGGGTCCGCCCGTGGACGCCGAGCGGTGGAGCCGGTCCACGTAGGACCCGTCGACCTTCGTCGGCAGCACGAGGACGCACTGGACGAGCCGGTCGCCGTCCATGTTCCAGCCGTCCTCGGTGGGCGTGTACTCGGTGTAGTCGAGGGAGGTCGCGTCCTCGTACTCGAGGCCCGTGAGCTCCGTGAACCGGGCGTCGCAGAAGTCGTCGGCCTTCTCGCCGACGGCGTCGTCCCCCGGGTACTCGCCCTCGGGCAGCATCGTCTCGGCGTAGATCTCCTCGTCGTGCGGGTCGGCGCACGGTGTGACCGGCACCGAGTCGACCTCGGTGGCCGCGGTGGCCGTCGAGTCGAAGTCACCGGGCTCGGACAGCAGGCAGTCGCCGACGTGCAGCGAGTAGACGTCCGCGTCGCCCGCGGCCGTGATCGCGCCCTGCGGGTGGTCGCGGGCAGCGTCGGGCGGCCCCGCGGTGACGAGGCCGCAGCCAGCGAGCGCGCCGTAGGCGGCCGTGGCAGCAAGAGAGAGCGCGAACAGGCGTGCCCGCGCGGACGACGACGTCATCGGTCCGTCCGGGGAGGGGTGCGGCGAGCGGTACTCAGCCGGCGGCCGAGACCGTCGGGACGAGCGTGGCGTACTCGGGGAGCGTCCCGTCGAGCACCGGCACCTTGACGGTCTCGGTGGCGTCGCCGACCGTGATCTGGACGGGGACCAGCGCACCCGGAGCGGCGTCGGTCGAGTCGAAGACGACGTCGTCGCCGCCCTCGGCGCCCAGCTGCGCGGTCGAGGACGGGTCGACCGAGACGGTCGACGGCGAGGCGCTGCCGGAGCTCACGTTCACGGTCGCCGCGTCGGAGCCCCCGTTGTAGAACGAGCCGAGCAGACGGCCGGGGTCGCCCTGCGCGCCGGAGATCACCATGAGGTTGATGCCCTTCACGTCGCCCACGACGACGTCGATGCCGTCGGACGGCTGGTAGGGCTGGTCGGTCTGCGTGGGGGCGCAGGCGGAGAGCGCGACGGCGCTCGCGAGGGCCACCGGGACCGCGAGGAACTTGCTCATGCGGGCGGTGCTGCGGTTCACGTGCGATCTCCAGGTCTTGTCGGGTGCGGCCACCCCTCAGACTAGCGTTCCGCGCGCGGTGCTCGCGCGTCCCGCGACGTGCGGTGGACCACGTCCTCCGGCCGGTGGGAAGCCGTGCTCGGCGCAGCGAGGCCTTCTCGCCCAGCGGCCGGGAATGGGTCGCGTGGTAAGATGGACCCCCGCGAAAGGGGACATCTGAAGATGACTTTCACTGTAGGGGAGACGGTTGTCTACCCGCACCACGGCGCAGCCCTCATCGAGGAGATCAAGACGCGGACCATCCGCGGGGAGGACAAGCTCTACCTCAAGCTCCGGGTCGCCCAGGGTGACCTGACGATCGAGGTCCCCGCAGAGAACGTCGACCTCGTCGGAGTGCGCGACGTCGTCGGTCAGGAAGGTCTCGACCGGGTGTTCGAGGTCCTGCGTGCGCCTTACACCGAGGAGCCGACCAACTGGTCGCGCCGGTACAAGGCGAACCTCGAGAAGCTGGCGTCGGGCGACGTGATCAAGGTCGCCGAGGTCGTACGCGACCTCTCGCGTCGGGACGCCGACCGTGGTCTCTCCGCCGGCGAGAAGCGCATGCTGGCCAAGGCCCGCCAGATCCTGGTCTCGGAGCTCGCGCTCGCCGAGCACACGGAGGAGGAGAAGGCCGAGGCCATCCTCGACGAGGTTCTCGCGAGCTGAGCACGTCAGCAGCCGAGGATTCCACGGCATCACCACGCGAAGGCCGGTCCGCGACGAGCGGGCCGGCCTTCGTCGCCGTCCTCACGGCGGCGGGCTCCGGCACGCGGCTCGGTGCCGCGATGCCGAAGGCGCTCGTCCCGCTCGGGGGCGTTCCGCTCGTCGTGCACGCCGCACGGCACCTCGTCGACGCCGGTGCGACGGCGGTCGTCGTGACCGCGCCGGCGGACCACGTCTCCCAGGTCCGCGCCGCCCTGGACGCCGGGGACGGTCTCGGCGATCCGCGCGTCGTCGTCGTGCCCGGGGGCCCGACGCGCCAGGCCAGCGTGGCCGCGGGGCTCGCAGCGCTCCCGCCCGCGGCGGGGCCCGTCGTGCTTGTGCACGACGCCGCGCGAGCGCTCGCCCCGGTGTCGCTCCTCGTTCGGGTCGCGCGGACGGTCGCGGAGGGTCACGATGCCGTTGTGCCCGCCTTGCCCGTGACCGACACCGTCGTCCGTGTCGTCACGACCTCGGACGGTCCCGCCCGGTCGGCCGGGACCGTCGACCGCCGGACGCTCCGGGCCGTGCAGACCCCGCAAGGCTTCCGTCGTGACGTCCTCGAGCGCGCGCACGCCGCCGGTGCGGCCGCCGCGGGCGACGAGGCCACGGCCGCGACCGACGACGCCGGGCTGGTGGCCGAGCTCGGCCACGAGGTGGTCCTCGTCGAGGGCGACGCGCGCGCCCTGAAGATCACGACCGCGCACGACCTCGCCGTCGCGACCCTGCTGATCGAGGAACGCGCGTGAGCGAAGCGCCCGGGGTGCTTCCCCGCACCGGCATCGGCACCGACGTCCACGCGTTCGACACCGACCCGGCCCGCGAGCTGTGGGTCGGCGGGCTGCGCTGGCCGGGGGAGACCGGGCTCGCCGGGCACTCCGACGGCGACGTCGCGGCGCACGCGGCCGCCGACGCCCTGTTCTCGGCGTCGGGCCTGGGCGACCTCGGCTCGAACTTCGGCACGAGCGAGCCCGAGTGGGCAGGCGCGCGGGGCACCGCCCTCCTCGCGGAGGCCGCCCGTCGCGTGCGCGCCGCGGGGTTCGAGATCGGGAACGTCGCCGTCCAGGTGATCGGCAACCGTCCGCGGCTCGGCCCCCGCCGGGCCGAGGCGCAGCAGGTCCTCAGCGAGGCCGCCGGCGCCGTCGTCACCCTCACCGCGACCACGACCGACGGCCTCGGGCTCACCGGCCGCGGCGAGGGGCTCGCCGCGCTCGCGACGGCGCTCGTCGTGCCCGTGCGAGGGGGAACGGGCGAGTGAACGAGCGGCTCAGCCACGAGGAGCGCCGGGAGCAGCTGGTCGAGGCCGCGTTGGCCGTCGCGCTCCGGGAGGGCGTCGAGGCGGTGACGATCCGTTCGGTCGCCCGCGAGGCCGGCGTCAGGCCCGGCATCATCCACTACGTCTTCCGCGACAAGCACGAGATGCTCGCCGCGCTGAGCCGACGGGTCGCGGCGGTCGCCTCGACGTTCCTCGACGACGCGCTGACCGCGGGCGGCGACATCACGACGATGATGCACGCGCTCGCGGACGGGATGTGGAAGGGCATCGAGGCGCGCTCGCACCACCAGCTGCTCACCATCGAGATCGCGACCCTGGGCGCACGCGACGACCGGATGCGGGCGATCGTCCTCGAGCAGCTCCGCGAGCAGTGGGCCGCCTCCGAGCAGTACCTCGGCGCCGCGGCGCGGCTCGCGGGCGTGCAGTACTCGATGGACATCGCGCTGCTCGCGCGCATGGTGTCCGCCGAGATCGACGGCATCCAGATCGCGTGGATGGTCGAGCACGACGACGCGGCGGCGATCGCTTCGTTCCACGCCATCGCGGACGCGATCCTCGGGACCGTCCGGCCGCTCGAATAGGGGCTCCTGTCACGGACGTCCATCTGGTGGACGGCGGGAATCGGGAGGGTCGGCCGCGCCTTGGACCGGGCATGACGCAGACGACGACGGCACCTACGCTCCCCGACGACGCGAAGGCGCTCCTGGACGCCCCCGAGCACGCGGTCATCGCGACGATCGACCCCGACGGCCGCCCGCAGCTCTCGGTCGTGTGGGTCGCGCGCGACGGCGACGACGTGCTCGTGTCCACGGTCCGCGGCCGCCGCAAGGCCGACAACCTCGAGCGCGACCCGCGGGCCACCGTGCTCGTCTACCCGCGCGACGAGCCGCACCGCTACCTCGAGATCCGCGGCGACGTGACGCTCGTCGAGGACCCGGGCTCCCAGCTCATCCACGACCTCGTGCGCACCTACACGGGCGCCGAGCGGTACACCGGCGACGAGGGGACCGACAACGTGCGCGTCGTCGTCCGCCTCACCCCGCGTCGCGTCGTCTGGCGCGTCTGAGGCGCGTTCTGCCCGGTGGGGAGCGCCCCGGTACCCTTGCCGGGTGACCCTTCGCCTGTTCGACACCGCCACGCGCGACGTGCGGGACTTCGTGCCCGCTGTGCCCGGTGAGGTCGGGATCTACGTGTGCGGGGCCACCGTCCAGAGCGAGCCCCACATCGGGCACCTGCGCACCCAGGTCGCGTTCGACGTCCTGGTCCGCTGGCTGCGGCGCTCCCGGCTCGCGGTCACGCTGGTGCGCAACGTGACGGACATCGACGACAAGATCCTCGCGAAGGCCGCCGCGGCGGGTCAGCGCTGGTGGGAGCGCGCCGCGATCTACGAGCGCGAGTTCACCGCGGCCTACGACGCGGTCGGCGTCCTGCCGCCCACGTACGAGCCGCGGGCCACCGGGCACGTGGTCGACATGGTCGAGCTCATGTCCCGCCTCGTCGAGCGCGGGCACGCGTACGTGGCCGCCGAGGGCGACGTCTACTTCGACGTGCGCTCGTGGCCGGACTACGGCTCGCTGACCAACCAGCGGCTCGAGGACCTCACGATCGCCCCCGAGGACCTCGGCGCGGACGAGCCCGTGAACGCGGGCCTCAAGCGCGACCCGCACGACTTCGCGCTCTGGAAGGCGCCCAAGGACGGCGAGCCACCGACGGCCGCCTGGCCCACCCCCTTCGGCCGCGGCCGGCCCGGCTGGCACCTCGAGTGCTCCGCGATGGCGCAGCGGTACCTGGGCGAGACGTTCGACATCCACGGCGGCGGCCTCGACCTGCGCTTCCCGCACCACGAGAACGAGCAGGCCCAGTCGCGCGCCGCCGGGTACGGCTTCGCGCGCTACTGGCTGCACAGCGCCTGGGTCACGCAGGGCGGCGCCAAGATGAGCAAGTCGCTCGGCAACGGGCTGCTCGTCCGCGAGGTCCTCGCGCAGTCCCCGGCGTCGGCCCTCCGCTACGCCCTCACGGCCGTGCAGTACCGGTCGATGCTCGAGTGGACCCCCGACACCCTCGCCGAGGCCGAGGCCACGTGGGACCGGTTCGCCGGTTTCGTCGCCCGCGCCTCCGAGCGGGTGGGCGCGGTCGACGACGCCGAGGTCCGGTCCGCCGCGCTCCCCGAGGCGTTCGTCGCCGCGATGGACGACGACCTCAACGTCCCCGCGGCGCTCGCCGTCGTCCACGAGCACCTGCGCCTCGGCAACACGGCGCTCGCCGCGGCGTCGGCCGCAGGAGCCCACGGTCCCGACGCCGACGCGGCGCGCCGCGACACCCGGGCCGAGCTCGTCGCGGTCCGCGCGATGCTCGACGTCCTCGGCCTCGACCCCGGCGACCCCCACTGGGCCACGGGCGGCGACTCGCGCTACGCGGAGGCGCTGGGCGCCGTCGTGCAGGCCGAGCTCGACGCGCGTGCCGAGGCCCGGGCCGCGCGCGACTTCGCGACCGCGGACGCCATCCGCGGCCGGCTCGCGGCGTCGGGCATCCTCGTCGAGGACCAGCCCACCGGAGCCCGGTGGAGCCTCGCGGCACCCGCACCGCGCGCGGACTGACACCCGCCCGCACCCCGACCACACTCGCAGCACCACCGACGGCAGGACTGACATGGCAGGCAACTCGAAGCGACGCGGCGCCGTCCGCAAGCCCGGCTCCAAGAAGGGCGCCACGGTCGGCTCGGGCGGGCAGCGGCGCAAGGGCCTCGAAGGTCGCGGCCCGACCCCCAAGGCCGAGGACCGGACCTACCACGTCGCCCACAAGCGCAAGGTCGAGGCCGAGAAGAAGGCTTCCGGGTCGTCCGGCCGCGGCGGGGAGCGGACACGTGGAGGCCGCAGCGGCTCGAGCCGTGGCCCGGGCCGCGGCGCGACCACCGAGGTCGTCACCGGGCGCAACGCCGTCCTCGAGGCGCTGCGCGCGGGCGTCCCCGTGACGACCCTCTACGTCGCGTCGCGCCTCGAGGCCGACGACCGCACGCGCGAGATCCTCCAGATCGCGTCCGGGCGCGGGTACAACCTCCTCGAGGTCACCAAGCCCGAGCTCGACCGTCTCACCGACGGCTCGATCCACCAGGGCGTCGCCGTCCAGGTCCCGCCGTACGAGTACGCGGACCTCGACGACCTCCTCGACGCGGCCGAACGCAGCACCACCGCGCCGCTGCTCGTCGCGCTCGACGGCGTCACCGACCCGCGCAACCTCGGCGCGGTCATGCGGTCCGCGGGGGCGTTCGGGGGCCAGGGCGTGATCGTGCCCGAACGCCGCGCCGCGGGCGTCACCGCCTCCGCCTGGAAGACGTCCGCCGGTGCGGCGGCCCGCGTGCCCGTCGCGCGGGTCACCAACCTCGCCCGCGCGCTCGGCGAGCTCAAGCAGGCCGGCTGCTTCGTCGTCGGGCTGGACGGCGAGGGACCGACGGCGATCGGGGACGTCGCCTTCGCGACCGACCCGCTGGTCGTCGTCGTCGGGTCGGAGGGCAAGGGCCTGTCCCGGCTCGTGCGCGAGGCGTGCGACGTCGTCGCGTCCATCCCGATCACGTCGGCCGTCGAGTCCCTCAACGCGTCCGTCGCAGGCGGCATCGCGCTCTACGAGGTCGCCCGCCTGCGCTCCCAGGCCGAGGTCGAGTAGCGCTCGGCGGCGCCCGCGCGGTTGGCGAGGTAGCGCTCTTCGTCTCAGGTAGAACGGAGTCCGCGCTACCTCAGGCGAAGTGCGCTACCTCGCGGCGACCGTCGCCCGGCGGCTAGCTGTCCTCGCCCAGGAGCGACTGCTCGTCCCGCCGGTGCCGCAGGACGGTGTCGACGTACGACCGCACGACCTCCGGCATCGGCACGTCCCTCTTCTGCTGCTCGGACAGGAACCAGCGGTGGTCGAGCATCTCGTGGAAGAGCTGGGCGGGCTCGAGCTTGCCCCGCAGGTCGCGGGGTACCGCGCGGACGCTGGGCTCGAAGACCTCGGTCAGCCAGTCGTGCGCGACGAACGACTCGTCGTCGTTCTGCCGCTCGGTCGCGGCCCGGAACGAGTCGAGGTCGTTGAGGAGCCGACGCGCCTGGTTCTCCTGGACGTCGAGACCGGTGAGCCGCATGAGGCGCCGCGAGTGGTGCCCGGCGTCGACGACCTTGGGCTGGATGCGGACGGTCGTGCCGTCGATGTCCGTCGTCATCGCGAGCTCGTCGACGTCGAAGCCCAGATCGTTGAGGCGGTCGATGCGGGCGGCGACGCGCCACCGGTCGGCCGAGTCGAAGCTCTCCGCCGTCGTCAGCGCGGCCCAGAGCTCCTGGTACCGCTCGACGAGGAGGTCGCCGATCGCGAGCTCGTCGACGTCCTCGTCGAGGAGCTCGCCCGCGGCGAGGTCCATGAGCTCGCCGATGATGTTCGTCCGGGCGAGGTCGACGTCGTAGTTCCGCTGGCCGTCGGTGAGCTTGCGGTGCAGGTCGCCGGTCTCGGCGTCCACGAGGTACGCGGCGAACGCCTCGGCGTCACGCCGGAACAGGGTGTTCGACAGCGACACGTCACCCCAGTAGAACCCGACGACGTGGAGCCGCACCAGGAGGACGGCGAGCGCGTCGATGAGGCGTGTCAGCGTGTCGGGGCGCAGCGCCTGGCTGAACAGCGCGCGGTAGGGCAGCGAGTACTGGAGGTGCTCGGTCACGAGCACCGCCTCGAGCGGCTCGCCGTCGGGGTCGAGACGCCCGGTGACGACGCCCACGGGCTCGACGCTCGGGACCTCGAGCCGCTTGAGCTGGCGCAGCAGCGCGTACTCGCGGTACGCGACGGTCTCGCCGATCTCCTTGAGCGCGATGACGCGCCCGGACAGCCGCACGAACCGCACGGTGTGCCGCGAGATACCGCGGGGGAGCGCGGCGATCCGGTCGGACGGCCAGTCCTCGAGGGGGACGTCCCACGGCAGGTCGAGGAGCGCCGGGTCCGGTGCGGACGCGGTGATCTGCAGGTTGTGGCTCATGGTCACGCCATCTTCCCAGGCCCGACGCCGTCAGGCCCGCCCGATTCGGTGCGGCAACGGTGGACGCACCGCGGGGCGGGCCCGGCGAACCGGACCCGCCCCGCGGTGGTGGTGGCGTGCGTCAGGACAGGCGCTGGCCCGTCGCGGCGGAGAAGACGTGCTCCTCGCCCGGGCGGATCGTGACGTACACGCGCTCGCCCTTCATCGGGACGTTGCGCGGGTCGACGCGGACGATGACCTGGTTGTCACCGGCGCCCGAGGTGATGACCGTCTCGCCCTGCTGCGCGGCCGGGCCACGGAGCGTGCCGTAGACGAACGCGTCGGAGCCGAGCTCCTCGACGATGTTGACCTCGACCGGGAACGCCGACGCGTTGCTGTCGGTCGTGACGTCCAGCGCCTCGGGGCGGAAGCCGAGGGTCACCTTGCCGTTGTCCTCCGACGTCAGCTTGCCGGCGACGTCGCGGGGCAGGGCGAGGCGGGCCGGCCCGACCTCGATGTTCCCGCCGTTGACGTCGAACGTGCCGATGTTCATGGCCGGCGAGCCGATGAAGCCCGCGACGAACACGTTCTGCGGCGTGTCGTACATCTCGCGGGGCGTGCCGACCTGCTGCAGGAGGCCGTCCTTGAGGACCGCGATGCGGTCGCCCATGGTGAGCGCCTCGGTCTGGTCGTGCGTGACGTAGACCGTGGTGACGCCGAGGCGGCGCTGGAGCGACGCGATCTGCGTGCGGGTCTGGACGCGGAGCTTGGCGTCGAGGTTCGACAGCGGCTCGTCCATGAGGAAGACCTGCGGCTGGCGGACGATCGCGCGGCCCATGGCGACGCGCTGACGCTGACCACCGGAAAGCGCCTTCGGCTTGCGGTCGAGGTACTCGGTGAGGTCGAGGATCTTGGCGGCCTCCTCGACGCGCTGGCGGATCTCGGCCTTCGGCGTGCCGGCGATCTTGAGCGCGAAGCCCATGTTGTCGGCCACGGTCATGTGCGGGTACAGCGCGTAGTTCTGGAAGACCATCGCGATGTCGCGGTCCTTCGGCTGGACGTCCGTGACGTCGCGGTCGCCGATGAAGATGCGGCCCTGGTTGACGTCCTCGAGGCCTGCGAGCATGCGCAGGGAGGTCGACTTGCCGCAGCCCGAGGGGCCGACGAGGACGAGGAACTCGCCGTCCTCGATGTGGAGGTTGAGCTGGTCCACAGCGGGACGCTCGGTGCCCGGGTAGACCCGGGTCGCGTGGTCGTAGGTGACCGTAGCCATCGTTGCTACTTCCCTTCACCGGCAGGTACGTGCCGGACGATCCGTCGTGACGGGATGAGTGGGCGGCGTGTGCCGCCCGGGAGCATGCTATCCGACCCGGATGGGTGCTCCTGTGACGGACGTCTCAGGAGCGCTTGGTCCGTTCGAGGGCACGCGCGAGGTGCTCGAGGAGCAGCCCCACGGACTTCGTGCTCGCGACCCGGTGCTCGGCGATCGTCTCGCCGGGGCCGACCTTGACCGACAGGTCGTCCGGTGTCAGGACGGCGAACGCGTGCTCGTCGGTCACGTCGTCGCCCACGTAGAGCACGGCCTTCGCGTCGAGCTCGGTGCGCAGCGCGTCGATGGCCTTGCCCTTGCTCGTGTCGACGACCTGCAGCTCGACGACGTCCTTGCCCTCCAGCGCTCCCACCCCGAGGCGTTCCGCGAGACCGCGTGCCGCCTCCGTGGCCTGGGTCGCGCCGTCGTGCGTGGAGCGACGGGTGTGCAGGACGGACGCCGTCGGCTTCTTCTCGACCCACACCCCGGTGTGGCGGTCGGCGATCTCCTCCAGCCCCTCGGTGATGCGCTGGAGCAGCGAGGCCTGGCCCTCGGTGATCGCGAGGTCGTGGCGCACCACGCCGTCGGCGCTGACCTCGCCGCGCTCCGCCCCGTGCGAGCCGACGAGCAGCGTGCCCGACGGCGCGTGGCTGAGCGACGCCAGCGTCTCCAGGTCGCGCCCGGACACGAGGGCGAGGCGCACCTGCGAGGCCGGGCGCCGGGCCAGGCGGGCGAGCGCACGCGCGGACCGCGGCGTCGTGCGCGACGACGACGGGTCGTCCACGAGCGGTGCGAGCACCCCGTCGAAGTCGGTCGCGACCATGAGGAGGCCGTCCGTCGTCGCCAGCCGGTCGAGCGCCTTCACGAGCTCGAGGCCGGGGCCGGCGCTGTCGTCGTCCTGCAGCTCGGGTGCGACGGGGGCCACGGGCATCTCCTCGAGGGTGCGCAGGAACGAGCTCGACCACTTCGCGACGTCGTCGGCCATGACCTTGCGGCGCAGCCGGCGCATGCGCCGGCGCTGCTCCTTCGGGTCCATGCGCGCGGCGCGCTCGATGACGTCCTTGAGCTCGTCGATGTCGTGCGGGTTGACGAGGAGCGCGCCGCTCAGCTCGTCGGCCGCGCCCGTGAACTCCGACAGCACGAGCGAGCCCTGCTGGTCGGAGCGCGCCGCGACGTACTCCTTGGCCACGAGGTTCATGCCGTCGCGCAGCGACGTGACCAGCATGACGTCGGCCGCCAGGTACAGCGCCGCCATCTCCTCGGGCGGGTACGAGTGGTGGAGGTAGTGGATCGCGGCGTGCCCGAGCTCCCCGAACTCGCCGTTGATCCGCCCGACCGCGGTCTCCACCTGCTCGCGCAGCTCCTGGTAGGCGTCCACGTTCTCGCGGCTCGGGCTGGCGACCTGCACGAGGGTCGCCTCCTCGACCGTGAGCCGGCCGTCGTCGAGCAGCTCGCCGTACGCCTTGATGCGGTGGCGGATGCCCTTGGTGTAGTCGAGCCGGTCGACCCCCAGCATCACGATCTCCGGGTCGCCGAGCTCCGTGCGGATCTCGGCCGCGCGGGCGCGCGTCGAGTCTTCCCGCGCGAGCTCGTCGAAGCGGCCCGAGTCGATCGAGATCGGGAACGCCGACGCGCGGATCTCCCGGACGGGCCGGCCCTCCGCGTCCTCGAACGTGATCTGCTGCCCGCGCGTCGAGTGCCGCGTCAGGCGCCGGACCGTCCGCAGGAAGTTCGCGGCGTCGCCGTTGCGCTGGAACCCGATCAGGTCCGCGCCGAGCAGCCCCTCGACGACCTGCCGCCGCCACGGGAGCTGGCTGAAGATCTCGTATGGCGGGAACGGGATGTGGTCGAAGAAGCCGATCCTCAGGTCCGGACGGAGCTCGCGCAGCATCGCGGGGACGAGCTGGAGCTGGTAGTCCTGCACCCAGACCGTCCCGCCCGTCCCGGCCTGCGCCGCGGCGGCCTCGGCGAACCGCCGGTTCACGCGCCGGTACGCGTCCCACCACTGCCGGTGGAACGCCGGCTGGGAGATCACGTCGTGGTAGAGCGGCCACAGGGTGTCGTTCGAGAAGCCCTCGTAGTACTGCTCGATCTCGTCCTCGTTGAGGGTCACCGGCACGAGCGTCATGCCGTCCGCCTCGAACGGGTCGGCGTACACGTCGGCGGCACCGCCCCAGCCCACCCAGGCGCCGTCGGCGCTCTGCATCACCGGCTCCAGCGCGGTCACGAGACCGCCAGGGGACCGACGCCAGCTGATGCCGCCGTCGTCGTCCGTGGTGAAGTCGACCGGGAGGCGGTTCGCCACCACGACCAGGTCGTTGCCTTCCTTGCTTGCTTCTGGGCTCACCGGGCGTCAGCTCCTGTCCGTCGGTCCTCCCAGCCTATCCAGTGGGATCGTCCTGCGCCCTGGGCCCGCCGTCGGGCCCCCGGGGCGTCCGACCGGCGGCGACGTCCCACGCGCGCACGCCCCGCGCCGCTACGGTGAACCCATGTGGGCTGCGGCGACACCCGGCGACGAGGTGGGTGGGTACCGGATCGTCGCGCGGCTCGGACAGGGCGCGACCGGCGCCGTGTACCGGGCGGAGGACGGCGGGGGGCACGCCGTCGCGATCAAGGTGCTGCACGCCGGCCCCGACACCGACGAGTCCGCCCGGCGCAGGCTCGCTCGCGAGGCCGCGACCCTGCGCCGCCTCGACCACCCCGCCGTGGCCGCAGTCCTCGACGTCGAGCTCGAGGGCGAGTCGCCGTTCATCGTGACCGAGCTCGTCGACGGGCACAGCCTCGAGGACGACGTCGCCCTCCGCGGCCCCTACGACCCGGGTCGGCTCGCCGACCTCGCCGCCGACCTCGCCGACGCGCTCGAGGCCGTGCACGCCGCCGGCGTGGTGCACCGCGACCTCAAGCCCAGCAACATCATGGTCACCGCGCACGGGCCCGTCCTCATCGACTTCGGGATCGCGCACGGGTTCGAGGACGCCCGCATGACCACCGACGGCCTCGTCATGGGCACGCCCGGGTACCTCGCGCCCGAGATGCTCACCGGAGCCAGCCCGTCCGTCGCGACCGACTGGTGGGGCTGGGCGGCCTCCCTCGCGTTCGCGGCGACCGCGCGCGCCCCGTTCGGCGTGACCCCCGTCGACGCCGTCCTCGCGCGCGCCCAGGCCGGGTCCGCGGACCTGCGCGGCGTCGGGCTGCTGCGGACGTCCGCCATCGCCGGGGCCCTGCGCCCCGACCCCGCCGAACGGTGGGAGCCCGACGAGGTCGTCCGCGCGCTCCGCAAGGCCGCCGACGACGGCGACGAGCCCGGCCCCGTCGCGCCCGCCGACCTCGCCGAGACCGTCGCCCTCGGCGCCGCCTCCCAGTGGTCCACGCAGGTCGTCACCCGTGACCCCCGGACCGCCCCCGTCAACGACGGCCGCACCCGCGCCATCGCCGCCGACGTCCCGCCGCCCCCACCACCGCCCGCCCAGGACGCCCTCGCCACCGACCTCCCCGCGGCGGACGCGACCGCCGACGGTCAGCCGACCGACTGGCTCGAACCCGTCCCCGAACAGGTCTACGAGTCCGAGTCCGGGTACGTGCGCCCGCAGCACGCCTCCCGCTCCGGGCTGCTGTTCACGCTCGCCCTGCCCCTCGTCGCCGCAGCCGCGACCTGGCCCGGGCCGACGTTCGTCGCCCTCGCCGTCCTCGTCGTCCTCGCCCGCTACGTCGGCTACGCCGCGAACTCGCTCCACGGGCGCCGCGAACGCCGCGGCGTCGGCCGCTCCGACCCCGCGCGCGTCGCCGTCGTCGCCCCCTGGCACCTCGTCCGCGCGGCCGTCGGGTCGCTCCCGTCGCTCGTCGTCGCCGGGTGCTCCGGGCTCGTGATCGTCGTCGGCGCGTGGTGGGTGCTCGACCGGCAGGTCCTCGTCGCCGACACCGACCACCCCGACCAGAACGCCCCCTGGCTCTACGGGCTGGCGCTCGCCGTCACCATGGTCGTCGTCGTGCTGCTCGCCTGGTTCGGCCCCGCGACGTCCGTCACGCGCGACGGCGCACGCGCCGGTCTCCGCCACCTCGTCCCCGGGCGGCGGGTCGCGCTCGTCGTCGGGCTGGTCGCCGTGGTGGCGGCCGTGTGGTTGGGGTGGGTCGCATGGGACGCGCACCCGATCACGTGGTGGCCGTTCCCGGGGGCGCCGGACTTCTCCTGAGGTGGCTCGTCGTTCTCCGTGGTTGCGGCGGTCGTGGGTCCGGGGGTGTGCGCGCGACCTACCATCCGCCTCCCTCGTTCCTCGGTCGGCTCCCGCCAGCCCCG
>NZ_JBHUWD010000032.1:0-61299 GCF_042670205.1 Luteimicrobium sp. NPDC057192
CCCGCATACCTCGCGAGGTATGCGGGATGCCGGGGTACTTCGCGGGGCAGGACGGCGGTCGGGGTGGTGTGATCGTTCGCGGGGGCGTGAGAAGGCGAGACGTGGGCAGGCGAGCCGAGGAGGCAGCGGGAGCCGCATGAGTGCAGCACCAGGAACGACGGGAGAGCGCGCCCGGAGCGGCGCGGGGGCCGACCCGATCATCGTGCTCGACGGCGTGTCCAAGTTCTTCGCCGGCCGCGGCCGGGGCGAGGCGCGGGCCGCGCGGGGCGTGCGTGCCGTCGACGACGTGAGCCTCCGGATCGGGCGCGGCGAGGTCTTCGGGGTCGTGGGGTACTCGGGCGCGGGGAAGTCGACGCTCGTCCGGCTGATCAACGCGCTCGAGCACGCCGACTCCGGCACGATCGACGTCGACGGGCGCCGCGTGACCGAGCTGGGGGAGCGGGGGCTGCGCGAGCTGCGCGCGAACATCGGGATGGTGTTCCAGCAGTTCAACCTGTTCGGCGCCCGGACCGTCGCGCGCAACGTCGAGTACCCGCTGCGGCTCGCCGGCTGGCCGCGTGACAAGCGCCGCGCCCGGGTCGCTGAGCTGCTGGAGTTCGTCGGGCTGACCGAGAAGGCCCGCTCGTACCCGGCCCAGCTCTCGGGCGGTCAGAAGCAGCGCGTCGGGATTGCTCGCGCGCTCGCGACGTCGCCGCACATCCTGCTCGCCGACGAGGCCACCAGCGCGCTCGACCCCGAGACCACGCGCGACGTCCTCGACCTGCTCCGTCGCGTGAACCGCGAGCTCGGCGTGACGATCGTCGTCATCACGCACGAGATGAGCGTCGTGCAGTACGTGTGCCACCGGGTCGCGGTCATGGAGCAGGGGAAGGTCGTCGAGCACGGCGACGTCTACCAGGTCTTCGCCGACCCGCAGACGCCCGCGACCCGGCGCTTCATCCAGACCGCACTCAAGGACCGCCCGGCGCCCGACGTCGTCGCGCGGCTGCGCGAGCGCCATCCCGACCGGCTCGTCGTCGTGACCCTCCCCGACACGGGCCGCGGCTTCGACGTCACCGCCTTCACCAGCGGGCTCGACGCGCGGGCCTCGGTCGTCTACGGCGGCGTCACCGAGGTCGGGGACCGGCCCTTCGGCAGCCTCACCCTCGAGCTCACGGGAGCCCAGGCGGACGAGGCGTTCGAGCGGCTGCGCGCCGCGGCGCCCGTCGTCGACCTCGGGACGGCGGCCGAACCCCGCGACGACGACCGCTGGGTCGCCACCACGCCCGGGAAGGAGGACGCCTGATGATCGTCCACGCCACCAACGAGTGGACCTGGGACTACTACGGTCCGCTGCTGCGCCAGGCCATCGGCGAGACCCTCCAGATGGTCCTCACCGCCCTGGTGATCGGCGGGATCCTCGGCCTCGTCTACGGGCTGGGCCTCTACGCGACCCGGCGTGGCGGGCTCTACCAGAGCCGCTGGGCGTACGGGGTGCTGAGCTTCGTGGTGAACCTCGTCCGGCCGATCCCGTTCATCATCTTCCTCACGGCCGTGCGCCCCGCGACCATCGCGATCACGGGCACCTCGCTCGGGGTGAAGGCCGCGATCTTCCCGATGACGGTCGTGACGATCGTCGCGACCGCGCGGCTCGTCGAGCAGAACCTCGTCTCCGCCGACCCGGGGGTGATCGAGGCGGCCCGTGCGATGGGCGCCTCCAAGGTGAACGCGCTGGTCCGGGTGCTCGTCCCCGAGGCGCTCGCGCCCCTCATCCTCGGGTACGCGTTCCTGTTCGTCGGCGTGCTCGACATGTCGGCCGTCGCCGGCGCGGTCGGCGCGGGTGGACTCGGGAACTTCGCGATCTCCTACGGCTACAACCGCTACAACGACGTCGTCACCTGGGTCGCGGTCGCCGTCATCATCGTCATGGTGCAGCTCGCCCAGATGCTCGGGAACACCCTCGCGCGGAGGGTGCTCCACCGGTGAGCGCGCGGCCGGCCGACTGGGATCCCGCGCACTACCTGCGGTTCTCCGACGAGCGCAGCCGGCCGTTCCACGACCTGCTCGCGCGCGTCCCCGGGGACCCGCACACCGTGCTCGACCTGGGCGTGGGCCCCGGCCACCTGGTCGCCGCGATCCACGCCCGCTGGCCGGGCGCCGTCGTGACCGGTGTCGACTCGTCGCCCGCGATGGTCGAGCAGGCACGGGCCGAGCACGGAGCGGAGGCGACCTTCGTCCTCGCCGACCTCGCGACGTACGTGCCCGACGGCGTCCCCGACCTGGTCGTCAGCAACGCCGCCCTGCAATGGGTACCCGGGCACCTGGACGTGCTCGCCCGCTGGCGGGACGTCGTCGGGCGGGGCGCCGGTGGGACGCTCGCGGTCCAGGTGCCCGCGAACCAGGACGCTCCGAGCCACACGATCCTCAACGAGCTCGCGGCGGCCGACCCGTACGCGCGGTGGACGCAGGGCACCGCGCGCGTGCACGTGCACCGCGCCGAGGAGTACCTCGAGGTCCTCGCCGGGCCCGGCTGGACCGTGGACGCCTGGGAGACGACGTACCTGCACGTCCTCCAGGGCTCCGACGCGGTCTTCACCTGGATCTCCGCGACGGGCGCACGCCCCGTCCTCGCCGCCCTGCCCGACGACGTCCGGCCGGGCTTCGAGGAGGAGTACAAGGCGCGGCTCCACGCCGCATACCCCGAGCGGTCGTACGGGACGGTGCTCCCGTTCCGCCGGACGTTCGTCGTCGTGACGCGCGACTGACCGCCTCGGTCAGCGGGACGTGAGGTCCGCCACCGCCTTGGCGATGCGGCGCTCGCGCGTCTCGGGCGCCTTGGCCTGCACGACCGGGTCGACGTAGCGCCGCTTCCCGCTGAACGACAGGGCGTCGAACGCGGCCCGCGCGCCCGGCTCGGCGTCGAGCGCCTGCGACAGGTCGCCCGGGACCTCGAGCTCGCGCGGCGCGTCGTCGCGCTCGATCTCGACGTCGACGACGTCGCCCGCGGCGATCCCCGCCCGGGCCCGGTTCTCCGCGCTCACGGGGATCAGGGCGCGCCCGTCCATCGCGCCGATCGTCGTGCGGTACGTGTGGTCGCCGATGGCCACCGTGACCGCGGGACGCCGGCCGCCGCCGAGCGCCTCGACGACGTCCGGCGGCACCTCGATCCCGGTGGCCGTCCTCCCGTTGAGCTCGAGCGTCGCGCGGAACCTCATTCGTCTCCCCTGCCCTCCGTCGGGTGCGCCGCTTCGATCCTCGCGCGCACCGGACGACCGCACAACGCCACGGGCGTGAGCCCGGGCGCGTCCCTCACTGGCGGCGGAGCGTCCTGAACGTCGGGCAGTCGAACGGGTCGCGTGCGGCGAGGCCCACCCGGTTGAGGTACTTCACGACGATGCCGTAGGACCGCAGCGTCGTCGTCTCCGTGTAGGGGACGCCGATGCGCGCGCAGTGCTCGCGGACGATCTCTCGTGCCCGCGCGAGGTGCGGCCGCGGCATGCTCGGGAACAGGTGGTGCTCGACCTGGAAGTTCAGACCGCCGTACACCGCGGTGAGCCCCCGGTCCGTGACGAGCCGGCCGCCCACGATGTTCCGCGACGTCAGCACCTGGCGCGACAGGAAGTCGAGCTTCGAGTCGTGGGGGATGATCGCCATGCCCTTGTGGTTCGGGGCGAACGATGCGCCCATGTAGACGCCGAACACCGCGAGGTGGACCCCGACGAACGCCGCCGCGATCCCGGGCGGCAGCAGCCAGAACACGACACCCAGGTACACGGCGAGCCGGACGGCGATCGTCACGACCTCGCGGACCCAGCCCTCGCGACGGTCCGTCACGAGGCTCTTGATCGACGCGACGTGCAGGTTCAGCCCCTCGAGCGTGAGGAGCGGGAAGAACATCCAGCCCTGACGCCGCGTGAGCACGGCCCGCCAGCCGGTCTGCCTCGCGGCCTGCTCCTCGGTGAAGGAGATCGTGTCGAACTCGATGTCCGGGTCCTTGCCGAGCTTGTTCGGGTTCGCGTGGTGACGGGTGTGCTTGTTCATCCACCACGAGTACGAGATCCCGACGACGCCGTTCGCGAGCCAGCGGCCGACGCGGTCGTTGACGGGACCCGACGTGAAGATCTGACGGTGCGAGGCCTCGTGGCCGAGGAACGCGAACTGCGTCAGCACGACGCCGAGGACGCCCGCGAGGGCGAGCTGCCACCAGGTGTCGCCCAGCAGCACCACCCCGACGAAGACGCCGGCGAAGACGGCGCCGAGGACACCCGCCGTGGTGCCGTAGAACCCCAGGGTGCGGCGCAGGAGGCCCGCGTCGCGCACGGTCCGCAGCAGCGATGCATACGTGCCGGTCGCCGCTTCCTTGGGGGACGTCGCCAGGGCCGGGACGGTGGGGATGAGTGCGGTCACGCTGCCTCGCAGGTGCTCGGGTCGACTTCCCAGCCTGGAGTTGAGCGGACGCTCGTGGTGCGGATCACCCGCACTCTACGTGGTGGACCTGAACTATGGCTGGGTCCGGGGTGGCTGGGTGCGGGGCGGGGAGCGGCGGCCTGCCCGACGACGCTCGGGCTTCCATCCGCCTCGCTCGTTCCTCGCTCGGCTCCCGCCAGGCCCACCACGCCCTTCGCCGCCGTCGGGCAGGCCGCCGCTCCCCGCCCCTTCGCCGTCGGCTCGCCCCCCGCGAGTGGCGGGGGGCGAGGGGCCGTCAGGACTCGCGCAGCTCCAGGTACTTCGCGATGAGCGCCTTCGTCGACGGGTCCTGGGCGTCGAGCGCGGCGGTGTCGCCCTCGACGGCCGGCGCGATCTCGAGCGCGAGCTTCTTGCCCAGCTCGACGCCCCACTGGTCGAACGAGTCGATGCCCCAGACCGTGCCCTCGACGAAGGTGATGTGCTCGTACAGCGCGATGAGCTGCCCGACGACGGACGGCGTGAGCGCGGGCGCCAGGATCGACGTCGTCGGGCGGTTCCCGGAGAACACGCGGGCCGGCACGATCGCCTCGGCCGTGCCCTCGGCGCGGACCTCGTCGGCGGTCTTGCCGAACGCGAGCGCCTTGGTCTGCGCGAAGAAGTTCGCGAGGAAGAGCGCGTGCACGTCGGCGCCCGCGGCCACGGCCCCGCCGTCGCCCGTGCCGTCCTTGAGCGGGCGGGCGGGGTTGGCGACGGCGATGAAGTCCGCGGGGATCAGACGCGTGCCCTGGTGGATGAGCTGGTAAAAGGCGTGCTGGCCGTTCGTGCCGGGCTCGCCCCAGAAGACCTCGCCGGTCTCGGTCGTCACGGGCGTGCCGTCCCAGCGGACCGACTTGCCGTTGGACTCCATGGTCAGCTGCTGCAGGTACGCGGGGAAGCGGTGCAGGTACTGGGCGTAGGGCAGGACGGCGTGCGTGTGCGCGTCGAGGAAGTTCGTGTACCAGACGTTGAGCAGGCCCATGAGGACGGGCACGTTCTGCTCGAGCGGCGTGGTCCGGACGTGCTCGTCGATCGCGTGGAACCCGGCGAGGAACTCCTCGAAGGCGTCCGGCCCGACGGCGATCGCGACCGACGTGCCGATCGCCGAGTCCACCGAGTAGCGGCCGCCGACCCAGTCCCAGAACCCGAAGGCGTTCGCGGGGTCGATGCCGAACGCGGCGACCTTGTCGAGCGCCGTCGAGACGGCGACGAAGTGCTTGCCGACGGCGGCGGTGCGGGCCTCGTCGGTGTCCTCGATCGCACCCTGCTCGACGAGCTTCTCCCACAGCCACTGGCGGGCCAGGCGCGCGTTGGTCAGGGTCTCGAGCGTGCCGAACGTCTTCGACGCCACGATGAACAGCGTCGTCTCGGGGTCGAGGTCGGCCGTCTTCTCGTACACGTCGGACGGGTCGATGTTCGACACGAACCGCGCCTCGAGGCCCGGCTGTACGTACGGCTTGAGGGCCTCGTAGACCATGACCGGCCCGAGGTCCGACCCGCCGATGCCGATGTTCACGACCGTCTCGACGCGCTTGCCCGTGACGCCCGTCCACTCGCCCGAGCGCACCTTGTCCGCGAACTCGTACACGCGGCCGAGGACCTCGTGGACGTCGTCATCGACGTGCTGGCCGTCGACCACCAGCGGCGTCTCGGCGGCGTCGTCCTCGGGTGCAGGGCGGCGCAGGGCGGTGTGCAGGACGGCGCGGTCCTCGGTCACGTTGATGTGGTCGCCGCGGAGCATGGCCGCGTACCGGCCGGGCACGTCGACGTCGCGCGCGAGGGCCACGAGCTGGGCGAGGACCTCGTCGGTCACGAGGTTCTTCGACAGGTCGACGGTGAGGTCGCCGGCCTCGAGCGTGAGGCGCTCGGCGCGGCCCGGGTCGGCGGCGAACCAGCCGCGCAGGTCCGGGGCGAAGCCGTCGCGGAGGCCGGTCAGGGCCGTCCACGACGCGGTGGTCGTGGCGTCCACGGGGGCGGCGGGGGAAGCAGGCGCGGAGGAGTTCTCGGTCACGGTTCGACGATAGCCGGACGCGAGTTCGTACGTGGCCCTGCGTTGGGCTGCGGAGTAGCCCTCCGACGGGCGTAGGGTTCGTCGGTGGCCAGTGCGCGTCGAGCGGGTGAACGGCGGTGGTGGCGCCCCGAGCTCGCGCTCGTCGTCGGCGCCGCGCTCGTCGTGACGCTCGGCGTCGCGGGCACCAACCACCTGGGCCGCACGCCCTACTCCGACCGGCCCCTCTACCTCGCGACCATGGCGCTCGACGCGGACGGCAGTCTCGTCCGAGTCGACGTCGACGGCGACGCCGACGACCTCAGCCTCCTACCCGGCACGCGCGCGGTCGCCGGGGCCACGACGGAGGCCGCGGAGCAGCGGGCGTGGGTCGCGTCCGGGGACGTCCCCGGGGCGGGTACCCGCTGGGAGGGCATGGCCCGCGACGCCCTCCTCGACCTGCGCACCATGACCCTCGACGACGGCGCCGTCCTCGCCGCCGGTTCCGGCCCCTGGCGGTACGCGTGGCCGCGCGACGGGGCGTTCGTCGCCGTCGCGTACGCCCGCACCGGGCACCTGGACGACGCCCGACGCGTCCTCGCCTTCTACCAGCGCGCGCAGGCCGCCGACGGCACCGTCGAGGCCCGCTACCTGCCCGACGGCAGCGGCCCGCCCGACGGCCGCGCGCCGCAGACCGACGGCATCGGCTGGCTCCTGTGGGCCCTCGGCCAGACCGTCGACGCGGCCCCGGCCGCCGACCGCCCCGCCGTCCTCGCGCAGTTCCAGCCCCTCCTCGACCGTGCCACGAACGCCGCGGTCCGCGCCGTCGGACCGACCGGCCTGCCCGCGCCGTCGCCGGACTACTGGGAGAAGCGCGAGTCCGCGGTCACGCTCGGCACCGCTGCGCCGCTGCTCGCGGGGCTCCGCGCCGCCGCGCACCTGTACGGCCTCCTCGACGACGGCGGCGGTGTGTCTGCCGCGAGCGCGTCCGCGCAGCGGCTCGACGCCGCGATCGAGGCCGGGTTCGCGCCGTCGTACGGGCGGTACCCGGGCAGCGGCGCGCGCGACGCCGCCGTCGCCTTCCTCCTGCCGCCGTTCGTCCCTGCGAGCGACGCGGCCGCCGCCGGCTACGGCGGCGTCGACGTCGACGAGGCCGAGGTGCGGGACGCGCTGCACGCCGCCGCCCAGCAGATGGCCCGGCCGGGCGGCGGGCTCGCTCCGGGGGCGCACTGGCCGCAGGACGGCGTGAGCTGGACCCCGGAGACGGCGCTCGTCGCGCTCGGGGCGGCGTCGGGCGGCGCTGCCGACCGGGCGTTCGCGACGCGCCTGCTCGACTGGCTCGACGACCACCGCACCGTCGCCGGGTCGTTCCCCGAGAAGGTCCTGCACGACGGCAGCCCCGCCGGGACCGCGCCGCTCGTGTGGACCAGCGCGACCGTCCTGCTCACGCTCGCCACGCTCGCGGCGCGCTGACCACCGCCGCGTGCTGCGCCGTCGGGCATGCGACCCCGTGCGCCGACGTAGCGCTTCTCGCCCGAGGTAGCGCGGACTCCGTGCTACCTCGGGCGAGAAGCGCTACCTCGCGGCGGGTGGGTCCGCGACGGCGTCGTCAGCCCTGAGGCGTCTCGCCGATGTTCGGGCCGATCGCGGAGAACTCGGAGCCGCGCGGGTCCCTCGCGTTGACGAGCCGCCCGTACGGGGTGTCCTCGGGGCCGCGGACGACCGTCCCGCCGAGCTCGGTGATCCGGGCGGCGGTCGCGTCGGCGTCGTCGGTGCCGAAGTACGTGAGCCAGTACGACGGCCCCGGGATGCCCGAGCGCGGGTCGTCCATGATGCCGGCGAACTGATGGTCGTCGACCTCGTCGACGGCGTACCGGAACTGCGGCTCGTCGGACATGAGCTGGGTCGTCCAGCCGAGCGCGTCGTAGAAGGGCAGCACTTCGTCGAACCCCTGCGTGTGCAGCTCGTGCCAGCCGGGCGCGCCGTGCTCGGCGACGACCTCGAATCCCTGGTGCGTCCCGGGCTGCCACAGCGAGAACGCCGCGCCGGCCGGGTCGACGACGACTGCCTGCTTGCCGAGGCCCATGACGTCCAGGGCGTCCATGAGCACCGTGCCGCCGGCGCTCCGTGCGGCATCGACCGCGGCCGCGATGTCAGGCGCGTGCAGGTGCACCGACCACACGAGCGGCTGCTCGGGGCTCATGGGCGGCATCACGCCCGCGACGGGCTTGCCGTCGAGCGAGAACGTGCCGTAGTTCCCGTACTCCTCGCCGTGGCCCTCGTGGGTCCAACCGAAGAGTCCGGCGTAGAACGCGACGGTGGCGTCGAGGTCGTCCGTCGTGAGGTCGTTCCAGATCGGGGCGCCCGCGGGCACCGGTCCACGTGCAGGCATGATCACTCCTGGGTGTGCGGATGGGGTTGTGCCTGTTACGACTGTGCCCCCGCGTGGAACTCATCGCGCGTCGGTGCGAGGCTCGACGCGGAGGTGGTACCGATGAGCGAGAGCAGCACGACGACGCCCGCGCCCGTCCCGCGTATCCGGCAGGTCGTCCTCGACACGACCGACGCGCGCCGGCTGGCCGAGTTCTACCGACAGTTCTTCGACCTCGAGTACCGGCGGGGCGACGAGCCGCCCCCACCGGGCGAGCCGGACCCGAACGGAGCCGACTGGCTGGTGCTGCACCGGCCGGGCGAGGACTTCGGGCTCGCGTTCCAGCAGGTCGAGTCGTTGCCGCGGTCCACGTGGCCGGACGCCGCGGTGCCCCAGCAGCTCCACCTCGACACGACCGTCCCGGACGTGGCGACGCTCGACGCCCAGCACGAGCGGGCGCTCGCGCTCGGCGCGACCCTGCTCCTCGACCGCACCGACGACCCGGACGAGCCGCTGCGCGTCTACGCCGACGCCGACGGGCACCCGTTCTGCGTGTTCGTCGGCTGAGGGTGGCGCCGAACTGACCCAGATCGTCGCGCCGCCGGGGGGAGAACGACGATCTCGGTCAGTTCGATCGCGCCGCCCCGCTCCTCGCCCGACGCCGCCCGCGCGCGAGCGTGCGGCGTGCCTGTCATGTGAGGGTTTCGTCGGGCCTCCGGTGCCGCCCTCCCCACCTGGCCGGCCGGCCCGTAGGTTGCTCCGCATGACGCACACCGACACCGCAGTCACTGAGGAGCTCGTCCGCGACCTGCTGCGGGACCAGCACCCTGATCTGGCGGAGCTGCCGCTGCGCGAGGTCGACGGCGGCTGGGGGAACCAGATGTGGCGTCTCGGCGACGACCTGGCCGTGCGGGTCCAGCGCATGGACCCCTGGCCCGCCGCCCAGCTCAAGGAGCGCCGCTGGCTTCCGGTGCTCGCGCCGCGCCTGCCGCTGCCGGTGCCCGTCCCGGTGCGCAGCGGTGTGCCGTCCGAGCGTTTCCCCAAGACGTGGACCGTCATGACGTGGGTTCCGGGACGCCCGTTGGACCTGGGCACGATCACACGCGCCGACGACGCTTCTGACGCGCTCGCCGCCTTCCTCCGCGCGCTGCACGTCGAGGCGCCCGCCGACGCCCCGGCCGACACCGGCCGCGGCGCGCACCCGCGCGACAGCCAGCAGGGCTTCGACCACTTCCTCGGCTCGCTCGACGCAGCAGCCATCGGTCCCGACGCGGCGGCCGTCCGCGAGATCTGGGACGACGCCGTCGCGGCCCCCGCGTGGGACGGGCCGCCCGTGTGGGTCCACGGCGACCTGCACCCCGCGAACGTCGTCGTCGCGGACGGCACGCTCGCGGGCGTCGTCGACTTCGGCGACCTGTTCGCCGGCGACCCCGCCGTGGACCTCGCGGCCGCGTGGGTGCTGCTGCCCGCGGGCGCCGGCGAGCGCTTCTTCGCCGCTTACGGCGACGTCGACCAGGCGACGCTGCGCCGGGCTCGGGCGCACGCCGCGGTGAAGAGCCTGTTCCTCCTGGTCATGGGCCAGAACGGGGAGCGCGGACTGCCCGGCGGCAAGCCGGCGTGGGGTCCGGCGGGACGCGCGGCGCTCGACCGGGTCCTGGCCGGTCGCACGCGCTGAGCCCAGCGGCGTTCGGTGATCCTGCGCGTCGTTCGGCCGGCGGCGGGCTCAGGCCGGGGCCGCGAACGCCTCGGTGACCCGTCGCACGCTGGACGCCAGCCCCCACCGCTCGACGAGCGCCGCGAGAGCCTCGGGGTCCGCTGGGGCGCCCGGGACGTCGTCGGGCACGGGGTGGGCCGCGGTGGGCGACGGGAGCGCGACGGGCGCGGTCCGCACGACGCGCACGACGCCGGGGGCGACGTCGAGGTAGTCGGAGGCCTCGGTGAGCCGGCGGCGCTGCGCGGCGGTGAGGCCTGGGTCGACCCCGTCGCGGGCCGCGAGGATGCCGTCGAGCGTGCCGTACCGGCCGATGAGGGTCGCGGCGGTCTTCTCGCCGATCCCCGCGACACCCGGGAGGCCGTCGGACGGGTCCCCGCGCAGGATCGCCATGTCCGCGTACGCGGCCCCGCTGGGGACGCCGTACTTCTCGCGCAGCACCGTCTGGTCGACGGCGAGCAGGTCCTTGACGCCCTTGACGGGGTAGAGGACGCGGACGCCGGCGTCGTCGTCGACGAGCTGGAAGAGGTCGCGGTCGCCCGTGACGACGTCGACGAGGTCGCGCTCCGCGGCCGGCCGCGCGACCTCACGGGCGGTGAGCGTGCCGATGACGTCGTCGGCCTCGTACCCCGGCGCCCCGACGCGCGCGATCCCGAGCGCCGCGAGCGCCTCGACGATCACGGGGACCTGCGCCACGAGCGCGGGCGGCACCTCCTCGACCCAGTGCGCGTCGCCGTCCGGCCCGACGACCTCCGCCTGGACGCGGTGCGCCTTGTACGAGGGGATCGCGGCGACGCGGAACGCGGGGCGCCACGCGTCGTCCCAGCACGCCACCAGGCGGGTCGGCCGGTGGTCCGTGACGAGCGTCGCGATCATGTCGAGCAGCCCGCGCACCGCGTTGACAGGCGTGCCGTCGGGCGCGCGGACGGAGTCCGGGACCCCGAAGTACGCGCGGAAGTAGAGGCTCGCGGTGTCGAGGAGGAGCAGGCGGCCGGTCATGCGCCCATCCTGCCCGGTCGGTACCGACACCACGACCCGCGGACATGGAGGAGGCAAGGGGCGTCGAGAAGTGCCGAGCGGACGTGGCGAGGCGGACGGACACTGGCTCGGTGCAGTCGGACGCTGTGGCGAGCGGGCTCCTCATCGGTCTGTCCGTGGGCGGCGGCCAGGCCTTCGCACGGCAGCGCTTTCGGCCTCGGCCCCCGCCGCCGCGCCGCCCGCTCGTCTTCCTGACGAGCGTCGTCGCGGGCTGGCTGGCTGTGCTCACGTTTGTGTGGTGGTTGGTGCCCGGCGACCTCTGGAAGGCGTGCGTCATCGCCAGCGTGTGGGGGTTCGTCGCGGGGGTCCTCGTGCGCGCCGTGGTGCCGCCGAAGCGGGACCTCGTCGAGGAACGGGCATCCTGGCGAGACCAACGCACGACGGTCTCGGTCGTGCGCGTGCTCCTGGTGCTTGCGTTGGCACTGACGATCACCGCGTTGCTGGCGAGGTAGTGGAGGCTCGGGGTGGCGGAAGGACGGCACGAGGCCACGGCGCGGGCAGGCGCCCCGCCGCGCCAGCACCCGGGTACCGCTCCGGGTAGTACCGCGGTCCGACGCGCCGCGCCCGACCCGCCAATACGGTGGGGGACATGACCGCGGCGGGCACGACGAGCCCGGGCGCGCCGGCGACACCCGGCCCGCTCGACCGCCGCCGCCCCCGGGTGTTCTTCGCGATCCTGCTCGCGTTCGTGGCCGTCGTCGGGACGGTGGGGGCGTCGCACCGCTTCCCGCACGGGGCGCGGGCGCTCGACCTCGGGGCCTTCCTGCTGCTCGCCGTCGCGCCGCTCGTCGTGGGGTTCGCGCTGCGGCGGCGCGTGACCGCCGTCGTCGTCACCGTGGCCGCGCTGACCGCGTACGTGCTCGCGGGCTACCCGCTGGGCCCGGTGTTCGGGTCGACCGAGGGCGTGCTCGTCGCCCTCGTGCTGAGCGGGCCCGCGCGGTCCGGGCGGATCGCCGCCTGGTCCGGCCTCGGGGCGCTCGCGGTAGCCGTGCCCCTCGCGTTCACGGCCCGTGACGAGGGATTCCCGTCGCCGGCCGCCATCGCGGGTGGGCTTGCGTGGTCGTGCGTGCTGCTGCTGCTCGCGGGCGCGATCCGCGGTCGGTACGACCGGCTCGCCGAGCGGCGCGGCCGTGCCCGCGAGGCGGCCGCCCGTCGCGAGCACGACGCCGTCACCGCCGAACGCCTCCGCATCGCCCGCGAGCTCCACGACGTCCTCGCGCACTCGCTCTCCGCGATCTCCGTGCAGGCGGGCGTGGGCCTGCACCTGCTGGACCGCGACGTCGAGCAGGCGCGCTCCGCATTGACCCAGATCCGCGCGACCAGCAGCGAGGCGCTCGGCGAGGTCCGCGCGGTCCTAGGGATCGTCCGGGCCGACGACGGCACGTCCGCGGGCGGACACGCGGCACCGGGTGCGGGGCAGGGTGGGGGCCAGGTGGCCGACCCGTCAGCGGGCGACCCCGACGACCCTGCGGACGCCCCCCGTGCGCCCCGGACACCGTCGTGGACGCTCGACGCGCTCCCGCGTCTCGTGGACGAGTTCACGGTGCCCGGCGGGCCTGTCGCGACGCTCGACCTTGCCCTGGACCCCGGGGTCCGGGCGCACGTGCCGCCGCACGTCGCGGGTGTCGTGTTCCGGGTGGTGCAGGAGGCGCTCACGAACGCGCGCCGCCACGCGGCCGGGGCGACGCGCGTCGAGGTGCGGGTCGCTGGGGACGCCGGGGCGCGGGAGCTCGTGGTGCGCGTCCGCGACGACGGTGTCGGCGCTCGGACAGATGCCGCGCCCGGGGCGACCTCGGATGCGGGGGAGGGCGCGCCGTCGTCGGGGTACGGGCTGCGGGGGATGCGCGAGCGGGTCGAGGCCGCGGGCGGCGTCGTTCGGGCGGGGGCCCGTGGCGACGGTGCGAGGGGCTTCGAGGTCGAGGCCCGCGTCCCCCTCGCGCCCCCGGACCTGTCAGAACGTGGCGGCACTCTGCTGCCGCGAGCTTCTGACAAGCCGGCGGAGCAAACCGAGTTGTCAGAACATGGCGGCACTCTGCTGCCGCGAGCTTCTGACAACTCGGGAGGGGAGGACGGATGAGCGGGGGAACGGGCATGCCCGACGACGGCGCGATCCGGGTGCTGCTGGCCGACGACCAGGTGCTCGTCCGGGGCGGGTTCCGGGCGCTGGTCGACTCGGAGCCCGACATGACGGTCGTCGGCGAGGCGTCGACCGGCGACGACGCCGTCCGGCTCACGCACGACCTCCGGCCCGACGTCGTGCTCATGGACATCCGCATGCCCGGGCTCGACGGGCTCGAGGCGACCCGCCGGATCGTGGCCGACCCGGCGGCGTCGGGCACGCACGTGGTTGTCGTGACGACGTTCGAGCTCGACGAGTACGTGGCCGAGGCGATCCGGTCGGGCGCGAGCGGGTTCCTCGTCAAGGACACCGAACCCGCCGACCTCGTCCGGGCCGTCCGGGTGGCCGCCCGCGGTGACGCGCTCCTCTCGCCGACGGTGACGCGCCGCCTGCTCGCGCGCGTCGCCGACGCGACCCGGCCCGTCCAGGCGCCGCCCGGCCTCGACGACCTCACGCCGCGCGAGCGCGAGGTGCTCGTCGAGGTGGCGCGCGGGCTGTCGAACGACGAGATCGCCAGGACGCTGTACCTGTCGGAGTCGACGGTCAAGACGCACGTGTCCCGCACGATGACGAAGGTCGGGGCCCGGGACCGCGCGCAGCTCGTCGTGCTGGCGTACGAGGCGGGGCTCGTCCGGCCGGGCTGGACCGACTGACCTGCGCCACGGACGGCACGAGCGAGGTACGCGGTCGCCAACCCTCGGGGGACGACCCGACCACCCTCGCCGAGCGACGGTGAGGGTGCGGCTGAAGCGGCCGTCGTCGGGACCGGAGAGCGGTGCCGGCGTGACGGAGGAGGTCATCATGCTCAGCGCACTCGTCCCGGCCACGGCGACCGTGGTCGCGCACCCCTACTGGAACGGCGGCGGCCCCGGCTTCGGCTGGTGGTTCATCTTCCCGCTGCTGTGGTTCCTGCTCTTCGCCACGGTCGTTTTCCTCGTCGCGCGGGGTGCCCGTCGTCGCTGGCAGTCCGGCGGCGCGTACGGGCCGCCGTGGGCGCGGGGGAACCAGACGGCGATCTCGGTCCTCGGCGAGCGCTACGCGCGCGGGGAGATCGACGAGGCCGAGTACCGCGCTCGGCTCGAGGTGCTCACGCGCCAGCAGTGACCGAGGGCCGTGCTCGTGGGCGCGCCGCGTCGCGGGTCTCCGTCATCCGAACGGCGAGGAACCCGGCACCGCCCGCCACGAGCACGGCCCCGGCGACGCCGACGACGATCAGGTCGTCCCGGTCCTCGACGCCCGACGCCGCGTCGGCGAGGTCCGGGAACGCCATCACGACGCTCGGGTCGGACGGCAGGTACGTGACGTCGAACGTCCCGCGGTAGGGGCTCCCGGCCGGCGGAGCGCCCCATTCACCCTCGGGGATGCCGTCGGTGTCGGGGAAGACGCCGTGGAGCTGCAGCCGCTCGGGACCCGTCGAGAGGTCCACCACGGCGCGGACCGAGTCCGTGTCCCAGCACGACCTGCAGCTCCGTGCGTGGTAGATCTCGGCGTCGTGCGTCGTGCGCCGTCGTCCTGACGCCGAACGCTGTCAGCTGGTGCGCTCGCTGCTCGTCGGCGCGGTCGGTCCACCATGACGTCGCGCCGACCAGCACGCCGATCCCGCCGAGCACGGCAGCCCCTTGGCACACGCGGAGGCCGAACCGCCTGCGGTTGCGGCGTCGTCGGGCGCGCGGGGACATCATCGGTTCGCGGTGACGGCCGCCCGTCGTGCCCATGGGCGCACCTCCTGTCGGGCGCTCATGATGCCACGCGGCCGGCGCGCCCCGCCGAGTTGTCAGAAGCTCACCGCACTCCACTGCCGTGAGCTTCTGACACACCGGACGCGCGCGGGGCTTGTCAGAAGCTCACCGCACTCCACTGCCGTGAGCTTCTGACACACCGGACGCGCGCGGGGCTTGTCAGAAGCTCACGGCGCTCCACTGCCGTGAGCTTCTGACAAGTCGCGGGCTGGATGTTCAGCGGCGGGACGTCGCGCCCGGACGCTCGGAGGGATCCCACCCTCGCCGCGGTGCGCGCGCGGCGACGGCGGTGTCGCGGGCCCGGTAGACGATGTACGGCCGGAACAGGTACGGCACGGGCGCGGAGAACGCGTGCACGAGCCGGGTGAACGGCCACAGGCAGAACAGCGCGAGCGCGGCGAGGATGTGGAGCTGGAACGCGGCGGGCACGCCGGTCATGAGGGACGGGTCGGGCTGCAGGTACCAGAGCGACCGGAACCACGGCGAGATGGTCTCGCGGTAGTCGTAGCCGCCGCTGCCCTCGAAGAGCTGCGTCGCGACGGTCGCCCACGCGCCGAGCAGCGCGGACGCCGCGAGGAACACGTACATCGTCTTGTCCATCGTCGTGGTCGCGAGGAACACGGGCCCGGTGGTCCGGCGGCGGTAGATCAGGATGACGAGCCCCGCGACGAGCGCGAGCGCCCCGACCGACCCGAGGTAGGTGGCGAGCGCGTGGTAGATCGTCTCGTTGACGCCGACGGCCTCGGTCCAGGACTTCGGGATCACGAGCCCCACGAAGTGGCCCACGATCACCGCGAGGAGCCCGAAGTGGAACAGCGGCGACCCGAGCCGCAGGAGCCGGTTCTCGTACAGCTCGGACGACCGGGTCGTCCAGCCGAACTTGTCGTACCGGTAGCGCCAGATCGACCCCACGACGAACACCGCGAACGTCACGTACGGGAAGACGACCCACAGGAGCACCTGGGCGGTGGTCGCGTCGCTCATCGGGGGTCTCCTCCTGGGGCACCGGACAGGACGTCGGACGCGGTGGGCGCGTACGGCTCGAGGGGCCCGAGGGCGGTGAGCCCGACCATCTCGGTGGGCGGCCCGTCGGTGACGAGCGCGGTGTACCGGGCCTCGGTCTCGGGGTCGAGCGGCGGCAGCGTGAGGCACACGGCCTCGACGACGTCGCCCCACGGCTGCGTCCCCGCGAGCGCGGACCGCAGCACCTCGATGCCCTCGCGGTGCGCGCCGAGGAGCCCCGCGGCGATGCGGGCGTCGTCGCCGGACGTCCGGGCCGACAGCTCGAGCACGGTGGGCAGGTAGTCGGGCAGCTCCTCGCTGCCGAGCTCCCACCCGGCCGCGCGGTACGCCTCCACGAACCGGACGAGTGCGACCCCACGCCGTCGGGTGTCGCCGGCGACGTAGTACGTGAGGTACATCGAGCAGCGTCGCTTGAGGTCGAACGTCGCGACGTAGCGTGTCTCGAGGACGGTCGCGGCCTCGTCGTCGGCTTCGCCGAGGGTCGCGCACGCGCGGCCCAGGCGTTCGGCGACGGGTCCGGGCAGCCCGACGACGGCGTCCCCGAGCTCGCGCGCGGCCTCGCGCGTCCCGGCGTCCGGGTAGGCGAGCAGCACGGACGCGGCGAGGTGGGCGAGCCGCCGCTGGCGGTCGTCGAGGGCGACGGGGGCCAACGGGTCGAGCTTCGGCGTGCGCTTCGACAGCGTGAGGAACGAGCGCATCACACGCCCCCGCCCGGACCGGACCCGCCGCCGGGGCCACCGCTCCCGCCGTCGCCCGACCCGGCGTCGTCGTGCCCGGGCGGGAAGAGGCCGGAAGGACGCCCGTTGCCGTCCCAGTTGAGCAGGTTGACCCGGCCGGGCGTGGACGGCCCGTACGGGGAGTCGGCGGTCTGCCGCGCCTGCAGCACGTGGAAGTTCTCCACCGCGACCGGCGCCGGGTGCCCCGACGACGTCCCGAACGGCCCCGCGCCGCCCATCCCGGGCCCGCCCTCGTAGTCGAGCGAGCAGCTCAGCTCGTCGAGCTCCCGGGCGATCTCGGTGTGCGCGGCGGGGATGACGTACCGGTCCTCGTACTTCGCGACCGCGAGCAGCCGGTACATCTCCTGGACCTGCTGACCCGTCATCCCGACGGCGCTCGCGGTCTCCTCGCGGGGGTCGTTGCCGAGGTTCACGTCGCGCATGTAGGAGCGCATCGCGGCGAGACGTCGCAGGACGCGCTCGACGGGCGCGGTGTCGCCGGCGCTGAACAGGCCGGCGAGGTACTCGAGGGGGATCCGGAGTCGGGAGATCGCCGCGAACAGGGTGCGGGCGTCCTCGCCGTCGTTGCCGGAGCTCGCCACGACGTCGACGACGGGCGACAGCGGCGGCACGTACCAGACCATGGGGAGCGTCCGGTACTCGGGGTGCAGGGGGAGCGCGAGCTCGTACTTGCTGATCAGGGCCCACACGGGGGAGCGCTGGGCGGCGTCGATCCAGTCGTCCGGGATGCCCTCGGCGCGGGCGCCCGCGACGACCTCGGGGTCGTTCGGGTCGAGGAACACGGACCGCTGCGCGGCGAGGAGGTCGTGCTCGTCCTCGACGGCGGCGGCCTCGCTGACCTTGTCGGCGTCGTACAGGACGAGGCCCAGGTAGCGCAGCCGTCCGACGCACGTCTCCGAGCACACCGTCGGCAGCCCGACCTCGATGCGCGGGTAGCAGAGCGTGCACTTCTCGGCCTTGCCGGTCTTGTGGTTGAAGTAGACCTTCTTGTACGGGCAGCCCGTCACGCACATGCGCCAGCCGCGGCACTGCTCCTGGTCCACCAGGACGATGCCGTCCTCCGCCCGCTTGTACATCGCGCCCGACGGGCACGACGCGACGCACGCCGGGTTGAGGCAGTGCTCGCAGATGCGCGGCAGGTAGAACATGAACGTCTGCTCGAACTCCGTGGCGACGTGATCGCTCATGTGCTTGAGGATCGGGTCGTCCTGCATGGTCGCGGTCGAGCCGGCGAGGTCGTCGTCCCAGTTCGCGGACCACTCGATCCGCATGTCGTCGCCCGTGAGCAGCGACTTGGGGCGGGCGACGGGGGTCTGCTTGCCCTGCGGCGACGACAGGAGCATGTCGTACTCGTACGTCCACGGCTCGTAGTAGTCGTGGATCGACGGGAGCTTCGGGTTGGAGAAGATCGTCGCGAGCTTCTTCAGCCGCCCGCCCGCGCGCAGCTTCAGGCGGCCGCGCCTGGTCCGGACCCAGCCGCCCTGCCAGCGTTCCTGGTCCTCGTGGGTGCGCGGGTAACCGAGCCCGGGTCGCGTCTCGACGTTGTTGAACCACACGTACTCGACGCCCGTGCGGTTCGTCCACGCCTGCTTGCACGTGACCGAGCACGTGTGGCAGCCGATGCACTTGTCGATGTTCATCACCATCGACATCTGAGCCATCACTCGCATGAGAACCGCACCCCTCAGTACTCGACCGACTGGGAACGTCGACGGATGGTCGTGACCTCGTCGCGCTGGTTGCCCGTCGGGCCGAGGTAGTTGAACGCGAAGCTCAGCTGCGCGTACCCGCCGATCAGGTGGCTGGGTTTGAGCAGGATCCGCGTCAACGAGTTGTGGATGCCGCCGCGCAGGCCCGACGCCTCGGCGATCGGCACGTCGATCGTCCGGTCGGTCGCGTGGTGCATGTAGACCGTGCCCTCGGGCATCCGGTGGCTGACGACGGCCCGCGCGACGACGACGCCGTTGCGGTTCACCGCCTCGATCCACTCGTTGTCCTTGACGCCGATCTTGTCCGCGTCCTTCGGGGACATCCAGATGTTCGGGCCGCCGCGCGACAGCGACAGCATGAAGAGGTTGTCCTGGTACTCGGAGTGGATCGACCACTTCGAGTGCGGCGTGAGGTACCTCACAGCAACAGTCTGTGCACCGCGACCCAGGCCGTCCGCCGTGCCTGTCGTCTCACCGATCGGGGGCGAGTCCGGGAACAGCCGGTGCAGGTCGAGCGGCGGGCGGAAGACCGGGAGCTGCTCGCCGAGCTCGGCCATCCAGTCGTGGTCGAGGTAGAAGTGCTGCCGGCCCGTGAGCGTGTGCCAGGGCTTGAGCCGTTCGACGTTGATCGCGAACGCCGTGTAGCGGCGCCCGCCGTGCTCGGACCCCGACCACTCGGGCGACGTGATGACCGGCGTCGGGCGGGACTGGACGTCCGCGAACGTGACGTGCTTGCCCTCCTCGTCGCGCGCGAGGTCGGCGAGCTGCGTGCCCGTCCGCTTCTCGACGTTCTCGAACCCCTGGACCGCGAGGCGCCCGTTCGTCGTGCCGGACAGCGCAAGGATCGTCTCGCACGCGAACGTGTCGCGGTCCAGGCGCGGGCGCCCGGCAGCCGGCCCGTCGGTGACGAGACCGTTCCGGTCGCCCAGCGCCTTGACCTCGACGTCGGGCTTGAAGGCGACGCCCTTGGTCGCCATCCCGGCGCCGTCGGTGAGCGGGCCGAGCGCGGCCATCCGCGCGGCGAACGCCGGGTAGTCCCGCTCGACGACGACGAGCTTGGGCATCGTCTTGCCCGGCACGAGGTCGCGGTCGGCGAGCGGGGTGTCCCAGTCGGTCGGGGAGCCGTGCGCGACGGCGAGCTCGTCGGGGGTGTCGTGCAGGAGGGGCGCCGCGACGAGGTCCTCGCGGACGCCCAGGTGCACGGCGGACATCGCGGCGACCTGCTGCGCGAGCAGGTGGAACGTGTCGAAGTCCGTCTTGGTCTGCCACGGCGGCGCGATGGCCGGGTTGAACGAGTGCACGAACGGGTGCATGTCCGTGCTCGACAGGTCGTGCTTCTCGTACCAGGTGGCCGCGGGCAGGACGACGTCGGAGAACAGGGTCGTCGACGTCATGCGGAAGTCGAGCGTCGTGAGGAGGTCGAGCTTGCCGCGCGCCGCCTCGTCGTGCCAGACCATCTGCGCGGGCCGGCGCTCCGGCCCCGCCTCGTCGGCGAGCACCGCGGAGTCCGTGCCGAGCAGGTGCTTGAGGAAGTACTCGTTGCCCTTGCCGGACGACCCGAGGATGTTCGCCCGCCAGATCGTGAGCACGCGCGGGAAGTTCTCGGGGGAGTCGGGGTCCTCCGCGGCGAACCGCAGCGACCCGGCCTTGAGCTGCTCGACGACGTAGTCCGCCGGCTCCTTGCCTGCGGCCCTGGCCTCGTCCACCAGCTCCAGGGGGTTGCGAGAGAACGTCGGGTAGCTCGGCATCCAGCCGCGCCTCGCCGACTCGACCAGGCAGTCGGCCGTCGTCCGGCCCTCGAACACGCCCGGCCCGGTCGGCGACGACAGCGACGCGGCGGGCAGGCCGTCGTAGCGCCACTGGTCGGTCGCGAGGTAGAACCAGCCGGTCCCGATCATCTGACGCGGCGGGCGCGACCAGTCGAGGCCGCCCGCGTACTGCGCCCAGCCCGTGATGGGTCGGCACTTCTCCTGCCCGACGTAGTGCGCCCAGCCGCCGCCGTTGACGCCTTGACAGCCGGTCATGGTCGTGAGGGCCAGGAACGCGCGGTAGATGGTGTCGGAGTGGAACCAGTGGTTCGTGCCGGCGCCCATGATGATCATCGAGCGGCCGCCCGAGTCCTCGGCGTTCTGCGCGAACTCCCGCCCGATCCGCTCGGCCGCGGCGGCCGGGACGCCCGTGAGCTGCTCCTGCCAGGCCGGCGTCGCGGGGGTCGAGGCGTCGTCGTAGCCCGTCGGCCACTGGCCGGGGAGCTCGAGCTCGGCCCGGTTCACGCCGTACGCGGCCAGCATGAGGTCGAAGACCGTCGTGACGAGCCGGTCGCCCACCCGGGTCACCGGCACCCCGCGCACGACGACGCCCGAGCCGCCCTGGTGCTCCTGCCCGGGCTCGGGGACGACGTCGAACCGGGGGAGGAGGACCGCCGCGGTGCCGCGCTCGAGGATCGGGGCGGCGGACGCCCCCGCGAGGTCGGCGACGGACAGCAGCGGGTCGGTGTCGCCGAGGTCGAGGTTCCAGCGGCCTGCGTCGGCGTCGCCGTAGCGGTGGCCGAGCGTCCCGTTCGGGACGGTCGGGGTGCCGTTCGCGTCGAGCAGGACCGTCTTGAACGCGGCGTTGGGCTCGTCCTCCCGGCCCGCGAGGTCCGCGGCGGTGAGGAACTTGCCCGGGACGCGGGCGGCGTCGTCGGGCAGGCCGGAACCGGCCCCCACGCCCGACGGCGCCGGGTCGAGCGAGACCAGGAACGGCCCGTCCGTGTACCGCTTGAGGTAGTCGACGAAGCGCGGGGTCCGGCGCTCGACGAGGAACTCCTTGAGCACGACATGCCCCATCGCGAGGGCCAGCGCGCCGTCGGTGCCGGGCTGGGGCGCGAGCCACTCGTCAGCGAACTTCGTGTTGTCCGCGTAGTCGGGCGAGACGACGATCACCTTCTGCCCGCGGTACCGCGCCTCGGTCATGAAGTGCGCGTCGGGCGTGCGGGTCACGGGGATGTTCGAGCCCCACATGATGCAGTAGGTCGAGTTGAACCAGTCCGCCGACTCGGGGACGTCCGTCTGGTCGCCGAAGACCTGCGGGGAGGCGACCGGGAGGTCCGCGTACCAGTCGTAGAAGCTCAGCATCGTCCCGCCGAGGAGCTGCACGAACCGGGCCCCGACGCCGTGCGAGACCATCGACATGGCGGGGATCGGGGAGAAGCCGGCCACCCGGTCGGGCCCGTGCTTCTTGATCGTGTGGACGTGCGCCGCGGCGACGATCTCCGCGGCCTCGTCCCAGCTCGAGCGGACCAGCCCGCCCTTGCCCCGCGCCTGCTTGTACCGGGCCGAGGCCTCCGGGTCCGCCGTCAGCGCCTCCCACGCGAGCACGGGGTCGCCCCCCACGCGCTCCTTCGCCGCGCGGTACTCCCGCAGCAGCGCGCCGCGCACGTAGGGGTAGCGGACGCGGGTCGGCGAGTACGTGTACCAGGAGAACGCCGCGCCGCGCGGGCAGCCGCGCGGCTCGTACTCGGGGGAGTCCGCGCCGACGCTCGGGTAGTCGGTCTGCTGGGTCTCCCACGTGATGATGCCGTCCTTGACGTACACCTTCCACGAGCACGACCCGGTGCAGTTCACGCCGTGCGTCGAGCGGACGACCTTGTCGTGCGACCAGCGGTCCCGGTAGAAGACGTCGCCCTGGCGGCCGCCCGTCAGGAACACCTGGCGCAGGTCCTCGGAGACCTGCCCCTTGTGCAGGTGCTTCCCGAAGCGGATCAGGCCGTCCTCGAGCGGGTCGTCGAGCGTCGTCATGCGGCTGCGCCTCCCGTGGCGTTCTGCTGGGCCGCCCGGCGTCGCACCGGGCCGAGGGTGAAGAGCATGGTCAGCAGCGCGATGATCGCGAGCAGGATGAAGCCGAGGTCGTAGTCGCCCTGCGCCCCGTAGACGGCGCCCATGATGAGCGGCGGGATGAACCCGCCCAGCCCGCCCGCCGCGCCGACGAGCCCCGTGACCGCCCCGACCTTCCCGGGAGGCGCGACCTTCGCGACGAGCGCGAACGTCGCGCCCGACGACGCCCCCAGCACCGCGGCGAGCCCGAGGAACCCGACGGTGCCCCACAGGTCGAGCGACGGCTGGAACGACTCGATGAACGCGAGCACGGCCGCGGCGCCGAAGCACACGACGGACACGGGCACGCCGCCGAACCGGTCGGACAGCCACCCGCCGATCGGGCGCGCCACGACCGCGAGGATGACGAAGCCCGCGGTCCGGTTGGCCGCGTCGGACGTGGACAGCCCGTAGGCGTTGTGGAGGTCCGTCGGCAGGTACACGGAGAACGCCACGAACCCGCCGAACCCGATCGCGTACAGCCACGAGAGCTGGAGCGTCGCGGGAAGCTTGAACGTCGACCAGGTCCGGCTCCAGAACCCCTCCGCGGCCGTCGACGGCGACGGCGCCTTGGCGTCCCGCAGCAGGAACCAGGACACCACGGCGAAGGCGGCGAGGACGATCGCCACGATGACGAACGGCGCCTTGTCGCCCTGCGCGTCGGCGATCTTGACCGTCGTGAAGGCCGAGATCGCGGTGCCGCCCATCCCCATGCCGAAGATCCCGATCGCGGTGCCGCGCCGCTCGGGCGGGTACCAGGCGTTGACGAAGGGCACCCCGATCGCGAACGTCGTCCCGCCGAGGCCGAGGAAGAAGCCGCCCAGGAGCATGAGCGGGTACGAGTCCGACGCGAGGAAGCCGATGAAGAGGACCGGCACGATCGTGGCCGCCGTGACCAGCGGGAACATCAGCTTGCCGCCGTACCGGTCGGTCAGCGCACCCACCGGGATGCGGCCGAGCGACCCCACGATCACGGGAACCGCCACCAGCACCGACTGCTGGAAGTCCGAGAGCCCGAGCGTCTCCTTGTAGTGCGCGCCCAGCGGGCTGATGAGCGCCCACGCCCAGAAGTTGATCGCGAACCCGATCGTCGCGAGGGCCAGCATGAAGCCGGCACGGGCTGCGGGCGACGGCGGCGTGCCGGGGGTCTCGGAGCGTGACGCGGCGGCGTCCGGCGCCGGGGCTGCGTCGCCCGGGGCGGGCTGTGACATCGACATTCGCGTGCTCCTCTGGGGGGCCGCTCGGGGTGCCCGGGCGGGGAGGAAGTGCTGCCGGTCTCGCCTGAAACACGCTAACGGGCGGGTCGCGGGCCCGCAGGTCGGAACGCCGGATAAGTTCCCGGCATGACACGAAAGGCGTGGCGCGTCGTCGGCCTCGCGCTCGGCGGTCTCGTCGTGCTCGCGGGGGTCTTCGGCCTCGGCGTCCGGTGGTCCTCCGACCACGGGCCGGACGTCGCCCTCCCGCCCGTCGACGCCCCGCCTGGGCAGGTCGTGCAGGCG
Source organism: Luteimicrobium sp. NPDC057192 (assembly GCF_042670205.1). Lineage (NCBI taxonomy): Bacteria > Bacillati > Actinomycetota > Actinomycetes > Micrococcales > Luteimicrobium > Luteimicrobium sp. NPDC057192. Next base: position 24,210 of record NZ_JBHUWD010000032.1, read on the forward strand.
TACCTCGACGCCGTGAACGCCGACGACGAGCGCGTGCTCCGCGCGGTCACGACGCCGGCGATGTTCGACGGCGTCCGGGAGGCGTGGCTGGATCGCGGCTTCGTCGGGCTCGGGCCGCGGTCAGGGTTCGGGGACCCGACGATCGTCAAGGTCCTCTCGGGCGACGACGTCGCCGAGATCACGGGGAGAGACCCCGACCTGGTCGCGGACGTCGTCGTGCGGTTCGAGGCACGCGGGCACGACGACACGATCGGGCCGGGCGCGGTGACGTGGAGCATCGAGCTAGGGCGCGACACCCCGACGTCGCGCTGGCTCGTCTACGACCAGGGCGAGGGGTGAGGGGAAGAGGCATGCGGAACGGTGTATGGGTGAGCATCGTCGTCGGTGCGGCGCTCACGCTCGCTGGCGCGAGCGGATGCGCCCGGGCAGGTGCGGCGGACCCCACGACCGCGACTTCCTTGTCGCAGCTCGGCGCGGAGTTCGGTGCGTGCAGTGAGACGGGCGCAGAATATGCGGAGCCTCGGCAGTTCCTCGCCCACGACGTCGAGCGTTGGGTTCAGGTCGCCAAGGTGGACTCTGCGACCCGCGAAGCGGACGAGAACCTGCACACGTTCCCCGCGACCGTCACCACGGCGGACGGCGCGTCGGAGCACGTGAGGATCCACAACACCTTCTGGGCGGGCGTCGACTGGGGCCTCGCCCACGACTCGACCGTGTGGTTCGGCCTCGGGTCGAAGGAGTACGGCGATCCGACCCTCGTGATGGCGGCCATGGTGGTCACCCCGGATGATGTGTTCTTTCCCGGTGACTGCCAGGACGTGAGCATGACCGAGCCCCTGCACGCCAGCCTCGGGGCGCGGGCGCACGACGTGCTCGCTTCGCTTCCCACGACTGACTCGTCGAAGGTGGACGCTCTGCTCGGCCTCGAGCCCGCGCCCACACCGTCCGGCCCGACGATCCTCAACCCGCAGGACGCGTCCCAGGAGCTGCTCGACTCGCTCAGCTCGGTCGCACTCCGTGCGCGGATCACCGATCCGCTCGGAAAGGGGGAGACGAGCCCTTCGCTGTGCACCCACATCGCCGAGGGTTGGGGGGACTGCGTGATGACCGACGACTCGACCGTCGAAGGGGTGGACTTCAGCGCCTACGCGAACACGCGCGGAGAGGTCGAGGTCTGGCTTCTCGACGGCAACGCGGACGTCACTCAGCCGATTGGCTACCTCGGTTCGATCACGCTCCCGCCGACCCGAAGCGACACGAGTCCGGACAAGCTCGCCTCGCACACGGTCGAGCTGGTCGTGGACACCTCGAACCTCGACCTGTCGAGCCTCCCCGACACCGCGGTGACCACCGAGGCGAACAAGGGGCGGGTGACCTTCAGCGTCGTGAAGTAGGCGGGACGTCGACGGCTGCGTAGGGTCGCGGGGTGAGCGACCCCACCAGCCACGCGACCGATCCTGACGAAACCGAGACCCTGCTGCCCGGCGGGGACGTGACGGTCGGGGTGGTGCGGGTCGGGGCGACCGTGCGCCGTCCGACGAACCCGAACTCGCCGTACGTGCACGCGCTCCTGCGCCACCTCGAGGCCGTCGGCTTCGACGGCGCGCCCCGGTTCCTCGGGCTCGACGCGCAGGGCCGCGAGACGCTGACGTTCGTCGACGGGGAGGTCGCGGGCCGGCCGCGCCCCGACTGGATCGCGGACGAGGACCGGCTCGTCTCGCTCGCCCGGCTCGTGCGCCGGTACGACGACGCGACGTCGTCCTTCGTCCCGCCCGACGACGTCCGGCCGGACCGCGGGATCGCGGACTCGCCGGGCACGCCGCCCGAGCCCGCGGGGGAGCCGGAGATCGCCGGGCACCTCGACATCACGCCGGAGAACGTCGTGTTCAGGGACGGCCGGGCGGTCGCGCTCATCGACTTCGACCTCGCCGGCCCGGCGACGCGCGCCGACGAGCTGGTCAACCTGCTGCTGTGGTGGGCGCCGTTGTTCGACCCGGCCGACCGCGACCCCCTGCTGCGCGACGTCGACGTGGAGCGCCGGGTGCGTCTCGCGCTCGACGCCTACGGGGCGTCGGACGCGGACCGGGAGCGCGTCGTCGACGTCGCCCTCGCCCGGACGGCCCGCGCCTGGTTCCTCATGCGCCACCGCGCCGAGACGCTCGGGGGCGGCTGGGCCCGGATGTGGGACGAGGGCGTCGGGGACGTGATCCTGCGCCGTCGGACGTGGCTCGAGGAGAACGGCGACGCGCTGCGCGCGGCGTGCGCCCGCTGACGCACGCCGCGCGCACGCCTCACCAGCCGAGCTCGCCGTCGTCCTCCTGGAAGGTGCCGGTCGGTCCGTCGGGGCCGATGGTCGCGAGGCGCGCCACGACCTCGGCGCTCTCAGCGGCGGGGCGGCCCGGGTGGTTCTCCACGCCGCCGCCACCCAGCTCGGTCGCGGTGATGCCCGGCTCCACGGCGTTGAACTTCACCTCGGGGACGGCCTTCGAGTACTGGACGGTGATCATCGAGACCGCCGCCTTGCTCGACCCGTAGACGATCGACGGGAACCGCGACGCGGGACGCGACGGCTCGTGCACGGCCCAGAACGAGCCGAGCGCGCTCGAGACATTCACGACCACCGGGTTCGCGGACCGGCGCAGCAGCGGCAGCGCGGCCTCGGTGACCCGGACGATCCCCGCGGCGTTCGTGTCGAAGACCGCGAGGACGCTCGGACCGTCGAGAGCCTCGGCGCCGCCGTCGCCCGTGCGCAGCGCGATGCCGGCGTTGTTGACGAGGACGTCGAGCCCGCCGTCGGCCTCGATCTGCTGGAGCGCGGCGGCGACGGAGGCGTCGTCGGTCACGTCGAGCTGGACGAAGCGGGCGCCGAGCTCGTCGGCGGTGGCGCGGCCGCGGGCCTCGTCCCGCGAGCCGACGTAGACGGTGTGGCCCGCGGCGAGGAGCAGGCGGGCGGTTTCCTTGCCGAGGCCCTTGTTGGCCCCGGTGATGAGTGTTGTCGTCATGTCCTCCAGCGTGGTCCGGGCTGCGGGGGACAGGGAGTCGTCCGGTTGTCGTAGGACTGCCAGGGCCAGGATCGCGGGCCCGCGCGCGGACCGGGGCCCGGCAGACTGGAGAGCATGGAGGCGGGCGGCGTGCAGGCATGGGACTTCGGCACCGCGGTGCGCCGGTGGCGCGACCGGGCCGCACCGGAGTCGGTCGGTGTGCCTGTGGGGCGTCGTCGGCGGGCGGCCGGGCTGCGGCGCGAGGAGCTCGCCGGGCTCGCCGGCATCTCGGTCGACTACCTGACCCGACTCGAGCAGGGGCGCGCCGTGTCGCCGTCGGGCCAGGTCGTCGAGGCGCTCGCGCGGGCGTTGCGGCTGTCGGACGGCGAGCGCGACGTCCTGTTCGAGCTCGCCGGGCTCGTGGCACCCGGGTCGGGGCTCGTGCCCGGCCGGGTCACCCCCAGCGTCCAGCGGCTCCTCGACCGCCTCGACCACACGCCCGTCATCGTGCAGGACGCCGCCTTCAACTTCGTGACCGCCAACGCCGCCTACGACGCGCTCATGGGCGACACGTCCGCGTGGCGCGGCAACGAGCGCAACGGCGTCTGGCGCAACCTCGTCGGCCCCGGCACGCGCGCCGTCCACGCGCCCGACGAACGGCAGGCGTTCGAGGCGCGCATGGTCGCCGCCCTGCGACTGACGGCGAGCCGGTACCCCGCCGACCCGGCGCTGCGCAGGCTCGTCGGCGAGCTCGAAGCAGCGAGCCCCCGGTTCCGGGAGCTCTGGGACACCGCCGAGCTCGGCGACGCCCTCGACCCCACCCGGCACAAGGTGATCGACCACCCCGCGGTGGGCCTCATCACGCTCGACTGCGACAACCTGTCCGTCGCGCGCGACGACCTGCTCATCACCGTCTACACCGCCGAACCCGGGACCGAGGACGCCGAGCGGCTGGCGCTCGCGATCGTCCTCGGCACGCAGCGCGTCGCCGGCTGACGGCGGTCAGACGTCCCGCGAGGCGGCGACGGCGAGCCCCGCGAGACGGTCGGCGAGGAACTCCCGCTCGGCGTCGTTGGCAGTGAGGGCGAGCGCCTCGCGGTAGGCCGCGGCGGCGTCGTCGGGCCGGTCGAGCCGCCGGAGCAGGTCGGCGCGGACGGCCGGGAGGTACGGATAGCGCTCGAGCTGGGGATCGCGGGCGAGCGCCTCGACCTCCGCGAGCGCGACCGCCGGCCCTCGCGCCTCCGCGAGCGGAACGGCCCGGTTGAGCGCGACCACCGGTGAGGGCCACAGTTCGAGCAGCCGGTCGTAGAGCGTGACGAGCTGCGGCCAGTCCGTGTCGGCGTACGTCGGGGCGTCGGCGTAGAGCGACGCGATCGCGGCCTGCAGCGCGTAGCGTCCGGCGCGCCCGGAGCGGAGCGCGCCGACGACGAGCGCGTCGGCCTCGGCGAGCGCCTCGCGGTCCCAGCGCGTGCGGTCCTGGTCCTCGAGCCGGACGAGGCGGCCGGCGTCGTCGACCCGGGTCACGCGGCGCGCGTCGGTCGCGAGGATCAGGGCGAGCAGCCCGCCGACCTCGGGCTCGTCGGGCATGAGGCGGTGGAGCCGGCGCGCGAGCCCGAGCGCGCGGTCCGTCACGTCGCCGCGGACGAGCTCCGGCCCCGACGGCGCTGTGTGCCCGGCGGTGAACAGCAGGTGCACGACGCCGAGCACCGCCGGCAGACGCTCGGGCAGCTCGGCCGCGCGCGGGGTGCGGAACGGGATCCGCGCCGCCGTGATCTTCTTCTTGGCCCGTGTGATCCGGGCCGCCATGGTCGTCTCGGACACGAGAAGCGTCCGCGCGACGTCGGGGGTCGCGAGCCCGCAGACGAGCCGCAGCGTGAGCGCGAGCTGCGCCTCCTGGGCGAGCGCCGGGTGGCAGCACAGGAAGACGAGGCGGAGCAGGTCGTCGGGGGCTCCGACGTCGGTCAGGCCCTCCGGCTCCGCGGCCGCCAGCTCCGCCGGGTCGTCGGGATCGGCGCCGTCAGGCACCTCGACGAGCAGCGGCAGCCGCGCCCGGAACGCCTGCTCGCGGCGGATCGCGTCGAGCGCCCGGCGGCGCGCGACCGTCGTCAGCCAGGCCGCCGGGTTGCGGGGCACACCGTCGAGCGGCCAGCCCGCGAGGGCCGCGGCGTACGCCTCCTGGACGCACTCCTCGGCGAGGTCGAGGTCCCGGGCGGTCCGCACCGTCACGGCGAGCACGGTCGCCCACTCGTCCCGGTGCGCCCGGACGACGGCGGCGCGCGCGTCGTCCTCGGCGTCCGGACGGGGCGCGGCGGACGGGCCGCCCGGGGCGCTCGTCATCGGGCCGGGGTGAAGCTGCCGCCGACCGGGCGGACCTCGAGGCCGCCGCGGCCCCACGCGACCGCCGGGTTGGCCCGCGCCAGGTCGAGGGCCGCGTCGAGGTCGGGCGCCTCGACGACGTAGAACCCGGCGACGACCTCCTTGCTGTCGACGAACGGGCCGTCCGTCACGAGGTCGCTCCGCAGCGACGTCGCGGTGTCCGCGCCGTGCAGCGCGAACGCGGTGACCATCGCACCCGACGCGACCAGCTCGTCGGCGTAGCGCTTGCTCGCCTCCTGCTGCTCGGGGGTGTAGTCGCCTGCGGTCGGGTCGTCGAAGATCAGGATCGCGTACTGGGCCATGGTGTCAGTCTCCTCGGTCGGTTCGGATGGCGTCCGGTCCGGACGTCCTTGCACCCTGACGTCGGACGGGGTCGGACGGAATCGACAGCCGGGCGAAGATGGACCCCATGAGCAACCCTCACGAGAACCGTCCGACCACCCGTCCCCTCGCGACCCGCCGCGGCAGCGTCGCGATCACCAACGCGTACGTCGTGCCCGTCGCCTCGCCCCCGATCGAGGGCGGGACTGTCCTCGTGACGGACGGCGTCATCGAGGCCGTGGGGCCGTCGTCCGAGGTGACGGTGCCCGACGGCGTCCGCGTGGTCGATGCGGGCGGCCGGTGGGTGCTCCCGGGGTTCGTCGAGTCGCACGGGCACGTCGGCGTCCACGAGGAGGGCGAGGGCTGGGCCGGCAACGACACCAACGAGATGACCGACCCCAACGGGTCGCACCTGCGCGCGCTCGACGGCATCAACGTCGAGGAGGAGGGCTTCCGCGACGCGCTCGCGGGCGGCGTCACGACGGTCGTCGTCAAGCCTGGCTCGGGCAACCCGATCGGCGGCCAGACCGTCGCGATCAAGACGTGGGGCGGCCGGACCGTCGACGAGCAGATCGTCTCCGACGCGGTGTCCGTGAAGTCGGCGCTCGGCGAGAACCCCAAGCGGGTGTACGGCGACCAGAAGAAGACGCCGGCGACCCGCCTCGGCGTGGCCGCGGTCATCCGCAAGGCGTTCGTCGACGCGCAGAACTACGCCGCCAAGCGCGATGCCGCCGAGCAGAAGGGCGAGCCGTTCGACCGCGACCTCGGCAAGGAGACGCTGGTCCGCGTCCTGCAGGGCGAGCTCGCGTGGGACCAGCACACCCACCGGGCCGACGACATCGCGACGGCCCTCCGCCTCGCGGACGAGTTCGGCTACCGGCTCGTGATCAACCACGGCACCGAGGGGGCGGAGCTCGCCGACGTGCTCGCGGAGCGCGACGTCCCGGTGATCTTCGGGCCGATGTTCACGAGCCGGTCCAAGGTCGAGCTGCGGCAGCGCGCGATCGCGAACCTCGGGCGCCTCGCCCGCGCGGGCGTCCGCGTCGCGATCACGACCGACCACCCGGTCGTGCCGATCAACTTCCTCGTCCACCAGGCGTCGCTCGCCGTCAAGGAGGGCCTCGACCCCGACGTCGCCCTGCAGGCGCTCACCGTCAACCCGGCGTCGTTCCTGCGGCTCGACGAGCGCGTGGGCGCCCTCGCGCCGGGCCTCGACGGCGACGTCGTCGTGTGGTCGGGGGACCCGCTCGACGTGAACAGCCGCGCCGAGCAGGTCTTCGTGACGGGTGCCGAGGTGTACCGCTGGGACGCCGACGCGAACGCCGGCCGCGGTGCCGGCGTCGTGACGGAGCGCTCGGAGCGCTTCACCGCCTGATCGTCCCGACCGCCGAGGGTGACGCTGGGTTCGCCGGGGGTGACGCTGAGTTCGCCGGGGGTGACGCTGCGTTCGCCGGGGGCGACGGGCCGACCATGTGATCACCCACCGGGGTAGGCGCCGACCCTACGGTTCCACCTCGAGGGCGCCGAACAGGTGTCAACCCCGGTCGCCGAGCGTGGTGGTGCTCAGCCGCATGCTCGATGACCGTCCTGGACCGCCGGGCGCTGGGCGTGTCGGTGGGGGATCGGTCGAGCGGGCCGGGGGCGGGGAGGTGTCGAAGGACGTCAAGGAGCGCGCACGGCCTCCAGGGCCGAAGCACGACCGTCCGAGACAGCTCACCGCCCCCGCCCGCAGAACCCGACCACCACCGCCCACGTCGCCCTCGGCGAATCCAGCGTCACCCCCGGCGAACGCAACGTCACCCTCGGCGAACGCGGCGTCACCGTCGGCGAATCCAGCGTCACCGTCGGCGAACGCGGCGTCACCCTCGGCGGTGGCTGGGCCTTGTCGTGGGAGCGCTCCCATGGCAGGCTCGCCCGGTGACCGACGCCGCTGCTGCACCCGCGCCGACGCGGGCCCTGGTGACCCTGCGCCCCTACCGCCCGTCCGACGCCGACGACCTCTACGACGTCTGCGTCCGCACCGCCGACGCCGGCGGGGACGCGCGCGGCCAATACGCGTCGGACCGGCTCGTGGGCGACCTGTTCGCCCTCCCGTACGCGACGCTCGAACCCGACCTGGCGTTCGTCGTCGACGACGGCTCCCGGGTCGTGGGGTACGTCGTCGGGACGGCTGAAACGCCCCGGTTCGTCGAGCGCTACCGGGACGAGTGGATCCCGGCGATCGCGGGCCGGTACCCGTCGGCGCCGGCGGAGCTCACCGACGACGCCGCCTCCGACGACGTCATGCACTACCTGCACGAGCATCCCGAGCGCCTGCTCGTGCCGGAGCTCGCGCCCTACCCGGCGCACCTCCACATCGACCTCCTGCCGGGCTTCCAGGGGCAGGGTGTGGGCCGACGCCTGCTCGAGACGTTCGCCTCCGCCGCCGCAGACGCGGGCGCCGACGCCGTGCACGTCGGGATGGTCACGGCCAACAGCGGTGCGCGCCCGTTCTACGACGCGCTCGGCTTCCACGTGATCGACGTGCCCGACGCCGGCCCGCTCACCTACCTGGGCCGCGCCACCCGTCCCTGACGCGCCGGCCCCCGGGAACGCGCGAGGGCGACGCGACCAGGTCGCGTCGCCCTCGGCGTGCGGTGCGGATGCCCGACGACGTCAGCGGGCCGAGCCCACCAGCTCGCCTTCCGGCTCGGTCGCCTCGGTGTCGGTGGCCGGAGTGTCCGGGGTCGACACCTCGTCGTCCCCGAACAGGTCGTCGGCGGTCGCCGAGTCGTACTTCGCCTGGTCGAGGATGCCCTCGCGCTTCGCGACGACGACCGGCACGAGCACCTGGCCGGCGACGTTGGTCGCGGTGCGGCCCATGTCGAGGATCGGGTCGATCGCGAGGAGCAGCCCGACGCCCGCGAGCGGGAGGCCCAGCGTCGAGACGGTGAGCGTCAGCATGACGAGCGCGCCCGTGAGGCCGGCGGTCGCGGCGGACCCGACCACGGACACGAACGCGATGAGGATGTAGTCCGTGATCGACAGGTGGATGCCGAAGAGCTGCGCGATGAAGATCGCGGCGACCGCGGGGTAGATCGAGGCGCAGCCGTCCATCTTCGTGGTGGCGCCGAGCGGCACGGCGAACGACGCGTAGGACTTCGGCACCCCGAGGTTGCGCTCGGTGACCCGCTCGGTGACGGGCAGGGTCCCGATCGAGGACCGCGACACGAACGCGAGCTGGATCGCGGGCCAGGCGCCGCGGAAGTAGCTCGAGACCTTGAGACCGTTGCTGCGCAGGATCACCGGGTAGACGACGAACAGCACGAGCGCGAGTCCCACGTAGATCGCGATCGCGAAGCGCGCGAGCGGGGACAGCAGGTCCCAGCCGTACGAGGCGACGGCGTTGCCGATGAGGCCGAGCGTGCCGAGCGGCGCGAGGCGGATGATCCACCACAGCACCTTCTGGACGATCGCCAGGGCGGAGCGGCTGAACGTGATGAACGGGTCGGCCTTCTTGCCCGACTTGTAGGCGGCGATCCCGACGACGATCGCGATGACGACGATCTGCAGGACGTTGAAGCTCACGTTCGTCTCGGCGGCGCCGTCGGTGATCTGCGTCGACGCGCCGATGCCGAGGAAGTTGCCCGGGATCAGGCCGGTGAGGAAGTCGATCCAGGTGCCGGTGTGGCTGGGGGCGGCGCCCTGCGAGATGTCGAGCGACGTGTGCTTGCCCGGCTGGAAGATCAGGCCCATCCCGATACCGATGGCCACGGCGATCAGGGACGTGATCGCGAACCACAGGAGCGTCTTCCAGGCGAGGCGGGCCGCGTTGGCGACGCCCTTGAGGTTGGCGATCGAGACGACGATCGCGAGGAAGACGAGCGGCGGGACGACGGCCTTGAGGAGGGTCACGAAGTCGGAGCCGATGGTGCCGAGGGTCGTGGTGAGCCAGTTCGGCGTCTCGTGGCCGGCGGGGCCGACCTCGCCCATCGACCGGGCGACCCAGCCGAGGAGGAGGCCGAGCACGAGGCCCGCGATGATCTGGACGCTGAACGACGGCCAGCGCAGGCCGCGCTTCGGCTGGGGGGCGTCGGGTGCCGCGACGGCGTCGGGCCGCGCGGCGGGGGAGGTCGAGGACACAGGGGTTCCTTGTCTGTGGTGAGGGGTCGTGCTGCTGCGGGGTGTGCGAGCGCACGCACGCGGAGGCGCGGGGTGCTGCACGGGGATCGACCGGCCGCACGACGACGGCCGCGCGGGTGTGCGCGGCGGAAGGGGTCGGGCGGGGGTCGGGTGAGCGGGGGCCGCTCGGCGCTGCCGGCGTCGGTGCCGGTGGCGGGGTGCTCGCGGGGGAGCGCTACCTGTTCAGCGACACAGCGCGCTGGCGACGCGTCGGAAGTCGACGTCGCGGCGCGCGGTGAACAGGCGCTGGAGCACGGGGTCTCTCCTGAGGAGCGAAGGCAGGTACCGGTCGGTACGAGGAGCGAGCGTAACAGCAGGTCCATCAATTGGACAAAGGTCCCGGGAGGCGAGACGAAACGTTCCGAGAGTAGGCGACAGGTGTTGCCTAAAGTGCCTCGGCAGGCGTAGGCTCGACGGGACGTCGACGAAGGAGGTGTCGTGGACCGCAGAACCGTCCGCACGCGGGCCGCGCTGCGCGCCGCGATCCTCGAGCTCGCCGCCCAGCAGGACGTGTCTGAGCTGTCCGTCGTCGAGGTCGCGAGGCGCGCCGGGATCAACCGCGTCACGTTCTACGACCACGCCACCAGCCCCGCGGCCCTCCTGGTCGCCGTCCTCGCGGACGAGCTCGACCAGATCCGCGCGGCGCTCCTCGAGCCCGACGTCGCCGGCGGCGGGGAACCGGCCGCGACGCCCGACCCGCTCGAGCTCGTCGACCGGGTCGCCCGCGCCGTCGCGGCGCACGTCGAACGGCACGCCACGATCTACGAGCGTGCGCTCGTCCACGAGCGCGACGCGGGCCCGAGGACGGACCCGCACGGCGACGAGACGGTCGTCGCCGCGACGCTCGGCGCACCGCTGTCGACCCTGCTCGCCGACCACTTCACGCGGACCCTCGAGACATTCCTGACCCGGCACCCCTGGCTGCGCCCCCCGGAGTCGCTCCGCCCGACGACGCCCGGTGTCGCCCCCGGCGGGACCAGCCAACCGGGCCCCGGGCGAGCCGCGACGGAGGTGGACGTCCCCGCGGACGCGGGCGACGTCGTCGGACCCGCGGAGGCGCGCGAGGTCCGCGCCTACGCGCGGTACGTCGCGCTCGGCTCGGTCGGGGCGCTCGAGACGTGGCTCGCGTCGCCCGCGCCCCGCGACCCCGACTTCTTCCCGCGGGTCGCGCGCGCCGCGCTGCCCGCCTGGTGGACGACGTCCCCGCAGGACGCGTCCACCCCCTGAGACCACCCGCGAACCACGGGACCACCGACACCCACGAGGTGTCCCACGAGAGGAGCCCCACCATGGGCCGAGTGCAGGACAAGGTCGCGATCGTCACCGGCGGGACCGGCGGCATGGGCACCACGCACGCCAAGGCGCTCGTCGCCGAGGGCGCGAAGGTCGTGATCGCCGACCTCGACGACGCGAAGGGCGCCGCGCTCGCCGCCGAGCTGGGCGATCACGCCCGCTACGTGCACCTCGACGTGACGAGCGAGGACGACTGGGTTGCCGCCGTCGCCGCGACGGTCGACGCGTTCGGCACGGTCGACGTGCTCGTCAACAACGCCGGCATCGCGAACGGCGCCGCCATCACGGAGTTCACGCCGGCGATGTGGCGGAAGATCATCGACATCAACCTCACCGGCACGTTCCTCGGGATCCACGCGGTCTCCGGGATCATGGCGAAGGCCGGGTCCGGGTCGATCATCAACGTCTCTTCTGTCGAGGGCCTGCGCGGCAGCCCCGGCCTGCACGGGTACGTCGCCTCGAAGTTCGGCGTCCGCGGGCTCACCAAGTCCGTCGCGCTCGACCTCGGGCCGCGCGGCGTGCGCGTCAACTCGATCCACCCCGGGTTCATCGAGACGCCCATGACCGCGTCCCTCAACCCCGACGACCTCATGATCCCGCTCGGCCGCGCGGCCAAGCCGGAGGAGGTCTCGCAGCTCGTGGTGTTCCTCGCGTCCGACGAGTCCAGCTACTCCACCGGCTCCGAGTTCGTCGTCGACGGCGGGCTTGTGGCCGGCGTCCCGTCGCGCGCGCACCACTGACCGCGGCTCACCTCCGCTCGACGGCGGCCTGGCAGTCCACGCACAGCCGCGCCGTCGGGCGGGCCGTCAGCCGGGCGTCCGGGATCGGTCGCCCGCAGCGCTCGCACCGCCCGTAGGTGCCGTCGTCGAGCCGGGCCGACGCCGCGTCGACCTCGTCGAGCTGGCGGCGGGCGTCGGCGGCGAGCACCGCGGCCTGCGCACGGTCGAACGCGAGCGTCGAGCCCTCCGGGTCGTGCTCGTCGTCGGAGTTCGCGTCCCGGCGGGCGACGGCGATGTCGTCGAGCTGGTCCTCGAGCGACGCGAGCCGGCGGGCAGCCTCGCGCCGGAGCTCCGCGAGCCGCCGGCGTACCGCTGCGTCGTCCATGCCTCGAGTGTCCCCCAGCGGCCGGGGCTGACAGCCCCGACCCGCGAGGTAGCGCTTCCCGCTCGAGGTAGCACGGACTCCGCGCTACCTCGAGCGGGAAGCGCTACGTCGCGGGGTGCAGTTCGGTCGCAGCCGGGAGCGGTGCGTCCTCGTGAAGGTCGACGCCGCGCCTGTGGACGATGCGTCCTGTCCACAGGCGCCGTCGGGCGGAGGCTTCTCGCCGTGGGCCGGGGCCGACCATGACGACATGCCCACCTTCGCCCCAGCCCCAACGCCGATACGTCCCCCTGCTCCCGAGACCCCGACGGCACGCCGGGGGAAGGGCGTACCGCTCGAGAAGCCACCGCTGCCGGACGTCCGCCGGTTCGACCCTGAGCGCCGGGCCGAGCACGACCGGTCCTTGGCCGACGGGTCTCTGCTCCGGGTCAGAGCGGGTGTCTACGCGGCTCCCGTGACGGCCGTCGGTCCTGCCCGTCGCCAGAAGGACGAGGTCCTGCTGGGCGTTCGGGCGGCCCTGGAGAAGCTGCGTGCGGAGTTCTGGTTCAGCCACGACACCGCCGCACTGCTGTGGGGGCTGTGGACGTGGCGCCTCTCGGGCCAGGTCCATCTGACGCACCTGCGGAACCCGCACGTCGATGCCGCCCGGGAGGGAGCGACGGTGCGTCACTGGGCCGACCTGCCCGAGCCGCAGCGATCCACCTGGGTCGACGCCGGGACCGGGCTCGTCGTCCCCGCGACGAGCCTGGAACGGACGATCGTCGACTGCGCGCGGACCCGCCCACCGGATGCAGGGCTCGTGATCGCCGACGCGGGGCTCCGCCTCGGTGCGAACCGCGAGCTGGTCGAAGCGATCCTGCAGGAGGCGGCGGGAGGGCGTGGCGTGCGGCGTGCGCGCCGGGTCGTCGCTGCAGCGGACCCACGATCGGAGTCGCCGGTCGAGAGCGCGACCCGGTGGGTCGTCGTCGACGCCGGGCTGCCGACGCCGCAGCCTGCCATCGAGCAGCGCACCTGGTCCGGGCGCTACTGGGTCGACCTCGGGTGGCCGGAGCTCAAGGTCGGCATCGAGGTGGACGGACTCGAGAAGTACTCGGGCCTGTACGGCGACCCGAGGCAGGTGCTCCTGGACGAGAAGCGCCGGCACGACGCGCTCGTCGAGGCCGGCTGGCTGCTCATCCGGGTGACGGTCGACGACCTGCGCGATCCCGACCGCCTGGTCGCGCGGATCGTCGCGGCGCTGCGGTCGCGCGGCTGGCAGGGGGCGCCGACGCCGCGAGATAGCGCGTCTCGCCTCAGGTAGCAGGGATTTCGCGCTACCTCGGGCGAAGAGTGCTACCTGGCGGGCGGGCGGCGTGCTCTGCGGGGCGGGTCGCTGGTGACGGGAGGGCAGGGGCGGGGGCGCGGGGGTCGGGCGGGTGAAACGCGACGAACCCGCGTCACGTTCGCTCGGAGGACCGCTCCCCTCTGCGTAGTCGGACCCGTGCGCAGGGGCGCGGCGCCCGAACGGCCCCGGGACTACGGGAGTGCAGGACGTGACGGACGCGCGACGGGATACGACGACACGGGTGGCGACCTGTGTCGGCGACCTGTCCGTGCGCGTCGTCGGGAGCGGGCCGCCGGCGCTCCTGTGGCACAGCCTGCTGGTGGACTCGTCGTCGTGGTGCCGGGTCGAGGACGACCTCTCCGAGCGCCGGACGCTCGTCATGCTCGACGCCCCGGGCCACGGGCGGAGCGCCTGCCCGCCGCGACGGTTCGGGATCCACGACTGCGCCGCTGCGGCCCTCGACGTCATGGACGCGCTGGGACTCGCGGTCGTCGACTGGCTGGGCGTCGCGTGGGGCGGCCGCGTGGGGCTGACGTTCGCGGCGACGTACGGCGAGCGGGTCCGGTCGCTCACGACCTTCAGCGCGTCGCCCTACCGGCTGCCGGCGGTGTGGCGGCACCTGTCGGCGTCGCTGCTGGTCCCGTACCGGGTGCTCGGGCCGCTGGCGCCGGTGACGGAGGCCGCGATGACCGAGCTGCTGGGCGAGCGCGCCCGCCGGATGGACGTCGAGGCAGCGATCCTCGTGAGCCGCGCGTTCCTCGGCGCCGATCGTGCGGGCATGACCCGGAGCGTCCGCAACACGCTGCTCAGGCCCGAGGACCTGAGCGACCTCCTCGGTCGGGTCAGCACCCCGACGCTCGTGGTCGCGGGCGGCGACGACGACACGTTCACGGCCGACGACGCCGCGTTCGTCGCGGGCTCGATGCCGCGCGCGCGGAGCGACGTCCTGGACGCGGTGTTCCGGCTCGCACCGCTCGAACGGCCGCAGGAGACCGTCAAGCTCGTGCTCGAGCACTGGGACGAGACGGACTGGCTCTGAACCCACCTCGGTCCCACCGTTGCGGGGGCGTGAGACGCGCGCGACACTGGAACCACCGGCGCCCCGACGCGCCGGGTGTTGGCTCCTGAACCGTGCTGACCGACCCGAGGGGGTGGCCCTCATGGCTACCGCGTACGACGTCCTGCCGATGCTGGGACGTGGCAAGCACCGCAACCCGCGCAAGGGCGCCTGCTTCATGGAGCTCGCGTCGTACCTGGCGGGTGAGAAGTGGTCCGACCACCCCGCCTGCACGCATCCGCTCCTGGCGATGCTGGCGCGCGCGGTGAACGACCTGACGTCCGACTCCGGCCGACCCGAGCTCGCCCCGCTGATCCCGTCGGTCATCGGAGTGAACAGCGACGACGCGCACTGGGACATCCAGATCGCGCTCGACGCGGCCGTGGCGGCACTGCCCGACGCACCCGAGTACCGGCAGCGGACCCTGGCCGTCGCGATCATCGCGTGCGAGCGGATCCTCGACGACCTCGACGCCCGCGAGCCGGGCACGAGGTCGCTCGCGGCGCAGTCGGCGCTCGCGGAGGTCCCGGCGACGACGGCGTGGGCCGAGGAGTTCTGCCGCGGCTCGATCGCGAAGCCGGCGCGGTTCGTGCGCGACGCGGCGCCGAGCATCGTCGGTTCGGCGGTCCTGGCGATCGCGGAGTCGGCGACCCCCGACGTGGACGCGCGCCTGCGCCGTCTGCTCGACACGACCATCACGCAGTGCCGCGCCTGGGCTGCCGTGGACGGCGACGAGCCGCGAGCGCTCGCGCCGGACGTCTGGCGCGACGTCGTCCGTGCGGTGCCGGTCGAGGCGGTCTGACTCCGTCCGTCGCGGCCGACGCCGCACCCGCACCCCGACCCTCGAACGCGCCCCCCGGGGCGCGTTCGTCGTGTGCGACCTCGTAGCCTCGTCGTGTGACGACGACGCCCCGGACGAGCTCCGACCCTCTCAACACGCTCACCCTCGACCAGCTCCGCTCGCGCACGAGCGTGAAGTGGCGCGAGTACGCCCCGGACGTCCTGCCGGTGTGGGTGGCGGAGATGGACGTCGTCCTGGCGCCGGGGATCGTGGAGGCGGTGTCGCGGGCCCTGCGGGACGGCGACACGGGCTACGACCACGGTTCCCGGTACGCGGAGGCGTGGGCGTCGTACGCGGCGGACCGCTGGGGCTGGGACGTCGACCCGGCCCGCGCGATGACGGTCGCGGACGTCATGAACGGGATCGTCTGCGCGCTCGGGGTGCTCACGGAGCCGGGCGACGTGGTCGTGGTGAGCCCGCCGGTGTACCCGCCGTTCTACCAGTTCGTGCCGGGGGCGATGCGTCGCACGCTCGACGCGCCCCTGACGCCCGACGGGAGGCTCGACCTGGCCGACGACGGCGCGCTCGCCCGCGCGTTCGCCGAGGCCCGGTCGGGTGGTCGCGCGGCCGTGTACCTGCTGGCGAACCCGCACAACCCGACCGGCACCGCGCACACCCCGGACGAGCTGGAGCGCCTGTGCGCGCTGGCCGATCGCCACGGTGTGCGGATCGTGTCGGACGAGATCCACGCACCCCTGAGCGGGCGCCCGGGCGACGGGGTGCCGGGGTTCACGTCGGTCCTCGCGGTCCCGGGCGGCGAGCGTGCGCTCGCGCTTGTCTCGCCGTCGAAGGCGTGGAACCTCGCGGGGCTGCGCGCGGCCCTGCTGGTCGCGGGGAAGGACGCGGCCGCGGATCTGGCGCGGGTCCCGGAGCACGCGCTCGACGCCGTCAACCATGTCGGCGTGATCGCCCAGGTCGCGGCGCTCGAGACGGGCCGGGAGTGGCTGGACGAGGTGCTCACGTCGCTCGACGCGAACCGCGCGCTCCTCGCGGACCTTCTGGCGGAACGGCTGCCGCGGGTCCGCTACCGGCGCGAGCATGCGACCTATCTCGCGTGGCTCGACTGCCGTGACCTGGGGCTGGGCGACGACCCGGCGAGCACCTTCCTCGAGCGGGGCCGCGTCGCGGTCAACCCGGGACCGTCGTTCGGCGCGGGCGGGGCCGGGCACGTGCGGTTCAACCTCGGGACGTCGCGCGCGATCATCACGGAGGCCGTCGACCGGATGGCGTCCGCCGTCTGACGGGAATGGTGTGGTTGCCGCTCCTGTTGTGCGGGGGCAGGCTGGAGCTGGCCGGAAGGAGCCGAGCATGAAGAGCGAGATCCACCCCGAGTACGGCTGGGTGGTGTTCAGGGACGCGTCGGCGGACTTCGCGTTCCTCACCCGGTCGACGCTGGCCGGGAACGCCGCCGGAGGTCCGGGGCGCCCCGAGAAGACCGTCGAGTGGACGGACGGCAACACGTATCCCGTGATCGACGTCGAGATCTCGTCGGCGAGCCACCCGTTCTACACGGGTACGGCGCGCGTCGTGGACACCGCCGGTCGCGTGGAGAAGTTCAACCGCCGGTACGGCCGCAAGAGCTGACGCCGCGCAGTCCTCGAGGACGGGTCGACCGGGAATCGGTCGGCCCGTCCTGGTGTTGTTGGGAACGGTTCTCAAGAGCATCGAGACCGACCGGCACCACCAGCAACAGGAGGGCCCCGTGGCCACCAAGCACGCCGACCTGCGACCCGTCGTCAAGCTCCGCTCGACGGCAGGCACCGGGTTCACCTACGTCACCACCAAGAACCGCCGCAACGACCCCGACCGGCTCGTGCTGCGCAAGTTCGACCCCGTCGTCCGCGAGCACGTCGACTTCCGCGAGGAGCGCTGATGGCGAAGGTCTCCAAGATCGCGCGCGACGAGCAGCGCCGCGCCGTCGTCGAGCGCTTCGCCCGGCGACGCGTCGAGCTCAAGCGGCTGATCGCCTCGTCGCACGCGACCCCGGAGGCCCGCCGGGCCGCCGTCGTCGAGCTGCAGCGGCAGCCGCGCGACGCGAGCGCCACCCGGGTGCGCAACCGCGACGTCGTCGACGGGCGCCCGCGGGGCTACGTCGGGGCGTTCGGGCTCAGCCGCATCCGGCTGCGCCAGCTGGCGCACCGGGGCGAGCTGCCCGGCGTCACGAAGTCCAGCTGGTGACCTGCACACGCAAGGAGAGGAGCACCCCATGAAGGTGCGTGCATCGATGCGTTCGCTCAAGGGCCGGGACGGCTCGATCGTCGTCCGGCGCCGGGGGCGGACGTTCGTCGTCAACAAGCGCAACCCGCGCTGGAACGGCCGCCAGGGCTGACGCCCGCCCGGCCGTAGCGGCACAGACCGGCCGCCCGTCTACCTCGCGAGGCAGACGGGCGGCCGGTCCGTTTCGTGGGACGGGCGGTCAGGCGTGGACCGGGTGCTCCTCGGTCGCGCGCGAGGGGGCCCCGACGATCGCGCCGCCGGCGCGGTGCGAGGCCCGCGCGGCGAGCCAGACCGCGAACCAGACGAGGCACGCGATCGTCACGACGACGAAGCTCGGCGGCAGGTTGAGCATCGCCGAGAACGCGAGCCCCGCCCACACCGAGACGAGCGAGATGGCGGCGGACACGGCCATCGCGCGCTTGGGCCGCGGTGTGAGCTGGATGCCGGTGGCGGCGGGCGTCACGACGAGCGCGAACAGCAGCAGCGTCCCGACGACCTGCACGGCCATGGTGATGACGAGCCCGAGCAGCGCCATGAACACGACGGACAGCGTCCGCACGGGCACCCCGCGCGCCTCGGCGACCTCGGAGTCGACGGACGCGAACAGCAGCGGCCGGTAGATCAGCCCGACGGCGACGGCGAGCGCGACGAGCATGACCGCGAACACGACGAGCTGCTCGTTCGTGATGGCGAGCAGGTTGCCGAACAGGACGTTCGTCATGGTCGACGACGACTTGGTCGCGAGCGAGTTGAAGTACAGGCCGAGCCCGGTCGCGAGCGCGAGGACGGTGCCCGTCGCGACCTCCCGGTCGGCCGCCTTCTTGCCGAGCGCGCCGATCACGAGGGCGCCCCCGACGGCGAAGATCCCGAGCCCGAGGCTCACGGGGATCCCGACGAGGACGGCGCCCGTCGCACCCGGGAGGCCGATGTGGGCGAGCGCGTGCGCGGCGAACGCGGTGTTGCGGACGATCACGAAGTAGCCGATGAGGCCCGCCGCGAGCGCGACGATCGTGCCGCCGAGCAGCGCGTTGCGCATGAAGTCCGAGGTGAGGATCTCCCACCAGTTGTCCTGGTAGGTCACGAGGTCGACGGTCCGCACGATCACACGCTCCTCATGAACATCTCGCCCTGCGGGGTGCGCACGACCTCGATGCGCGTGCCGTACAGGTGGCTGAGCAGGTCCTCGTCGACGACGCCGGACAGGGGCGCGTGGTGCGCGTGACCGTCGAGCAGGTACACGGCGCCGTCGAGCACCGACAGCAGGGGGTTGAGGTCGTGCGCGACGACCAGGATGGTGACGCCCAGGTCCTTGTTGAGGCGGCCGAGCAGGTCGACGATCTCGCGCTGGTTGCGCAGGTCGAGCGCGGCCAGGGGCTCGTCGAGCACGACGAGCCGCGGCCGCGACACGATCGCCTGGGCGATGGCCACGCGCTGGCGCTGCCCGCCCGAGAGCTGCGAGACGCGCCGGTTCGCGAACCCGGTGGCGTCGACGGCGGCGAGGGCCTCGTCGACCCGGTCGCGCTGCTCGCGCGTGGTCCGGGAGAACGCCCAGCGGTTGCCGGTGAGCCCGAGCAGGACGGCGTCGCGCGCGCGGATCGCCTCGCCCGCGGTGGACGTGTAGTCCTGCGGGACGTAGCCGATGTCGCCTCTGCCCGAGGCGCCGCCGTCGCCCGGGGTGTGGCCGAGCACCTCGACCCGGCCCGACGACGTCGGCACGAGGCCGAGGATGACCTTGAGCATCGTCGTCTTGCCGGAGCCGTTGGACCCGATGATCGCGGTGACCGAACCGGACGGGATCTCGAACGTGCCCTCCGACCAGACGAGCCGCCCGCCCCGCACGACGCTCACGTCGTCGAAGACGAGCGCCGGGGTCGCGGGGGTGTCGTCGGGTGCGGCCGTGGCCGGCGCAGGCGCCGGGGCGGCGGCGTCAGGCGTCGACACCGAGGGCCTTCGCGAGCGCGGTGAGCTGGGACACCTGCCAATCCTCGAACGACGTCGCACCGGGCGCCACCGTCTCGGTGACGTCGACGATCGGCACGCCCGCCTTCTCGGCGGCCTGGTGGACCTGCTCGGGGATCGAGCCCTCGGTCTGCGTGTTGTAGATCAGCACGTCGATCCGGTGCTCGGCGAGCGCGTCCTGGAACGCCTTGAGGTCGGCGGGCGACGGGTCGGACTCGTTGGCGGCCGCGCGCGCGAACCCGGCGGGCGTCTTGTCGACGAGCCCGACGGCCTGCGCCATGTAGTCGAAGACGCCCTCGGTCGCGCCGTAGGTCTTGCCGGCCGCCTCGGTCTTGAGCTTCGCGACGAGGTCGGTGTACGGCTTCAGGGTGGCGGTGAGCGCGGTGCGCTGCTGCGCGAAGTAGCTCTTCGCGTCGGGCGCGAGCGTCTGGAGCTGCTGCGTGACGGCGTCGGACACCTGGGTCACGTAGTCGGGCGAGTACCAGAGGTGGGGGTTCGCGCCGTCCGCCGCGCCCACGACCTGGCCCGCGTCGAGGAGGCTGGCGTCCTTCGCGGCGGTCGCCGCGAGCTTGGAGGCCCAGGGGTCGTAGTCGGCCCCGTTCACGACGACGAGGTCCGCCTTGACGAACTTCCCGGCGTCCGCGGGGGTCGGCTCGTAGTCGTGGGGGTCCACGGACGAGCTGGCGATGAGCGTGGTCACGTGCGTGCAGTCCCCGCCGAGCTGGCTCACGAGGTCGCCCCACTGGTCGACGCTGACGACGACGTCGAGCGGCTTCGTGGGGCAGTCGCCGGCGTCGTCCGCGGCGTCGGTGCCCCCGGAGGAGGAGCAGGCGGTGAGCGCGAGCAGGGCGGCCGCGGCGAGCGCGGTGGTCCCGGCGAGGAGGCGTCGACGGTGTCGGGCGGGGGAGGCGGGGCGGCTCATGGAGATAACCATAATGAGAATCTTTCTCGGGAAGCAAACCGCGTGATGGACCTCCCGGCCTGTCGAGTGCGCATCGAGGCCCGGCATTCCCTAGAGTTGGGCCGACGTCCGGCGGTCCCGGACGGGCCGCCCGAGCCGGCACGAAGGCCGCCGGCCCTGGTCCACACGATGAAGGGAATGGCATGTCGCTCAACAAGTCCGAGCTCGTCTCGGCCATCGCGGAGAAGTCCGGCCTCACGAAGGCCGACGCCGAGAACGCGCTGAACGCGTTCCAGGAGGTGCTGATCGAGTCGCTGGGCAAGGGCGAGGCCGTCAAGCTCACGGGCCTGCTCTCGGTCGAGCGTGTCGAGCGCGCCGCTCGCACGGGCCGCAACCCGCGCACCGGCGAGGAGATCGCCATCCCCGCCGGCTTCGGCGTGAAGCTCTCGGCCGGCAGCCTCCTCAAGAAGGCCGTCTCCGCCTGAGACCAGCACCACCGGCGCCACCCCTGACCGGGGTGTCGCTCGCCCGAGGGGTCGCACGTCCGCGTGCGGCCCCTCGCTGCGTCCTCCGGCCTCCTGCGCGCGTCGCGGTGCCGGCTCCCAGTCGGGAGTGCGAGCATCGCCCCCGTGAGCAGCCCCCGGCACGCCGAGCGGCCACGGCCCTCGGCTCACCCTGAGAGATCCGGGCACGCGCACGGGCACGGGCACGACCCGGCGCTCGCGGGTTCCGTCCGCACGACGCCGCGGACCCGGGCCGTCGTGCTCGCGCTCCTGCTGCCGGTGCTCGTCGCGACCGTGGTCGGTGCCGTCGTGCTCTGGCCGAGCGGCGATCGTCTGCCCGACAAGATCGCCGGCTCCGTCCCGGGTGCCGTGCTGCTGCACGGCACCGTCGCCGGCCCGGCGGACGACAAGGGGAACGTGCCGGTGCGCGTGACCCGGGTCGGGAAGCCCGCGCCCGACCCGACGGCGCCGTCGTCGGACCCGAGCCCCGCGCCCGTGAAGGCCGGCCAGACGGTCGAGGCCAACGCCCCGACGGAACTGGTCCAGTACGGGTTCGAGGCGGGCCAGAAGGTCACCGTCCTGTACCTGCCGACGGGAGCCGCCGACGGGTCGGCCGGCGACGGGTCGGCCGGCGACGGGGCCGCGGACACCACGGGGGACCAGGGCGACCCGGGCGCGGACGGCGACGGGGCCGGCGCGCCCGTCGACGGCAGCGTCGACCTGGGGAGCCAGAGCGTCTACGGCATCGTCGACTTCGACCGCTCGTTCCCCGTCGGGCTCCTCGCCGCCACCTTCGCGGTCCTCGTCGTCGTGGTGGCGCGCTGGCGCGGTCTCGCTGCCCTGGCCGGCCTGGCCGTGGCGCTCGTGACGGTCGCGTTCTTCACGGTCCCGGCGCTGCTCGAGGGCCGCTCGGCGCTGGGGGTCGCGCTCGTCACCGCGGTCGCGGTCATGTTCGTGACGCTCTACCTCGCGCACGGCTTCACGATCCGGACGTCGACGGCCCTGCTCGGGACGCTCGCGGGCATCGCGATCGCCGGCGCGCTCGCCTGGTGGGCGTCGGGTGCCGCGCAGGTCACCGGCGCGACGAGCGAGGAGTCGTACTGGCTCCCCAGCCAGGCGCCGCACGTGAGTCTCGCGGGAGTCGCGCTGTGCGGGATGATCCTCGCCGGCCTCGGCGCGCTGAACGACGTGACGATCACGCAGGCGTCGTCCGTCTGGGAGCTGCGAGCCGTCGCCCCCGGTGCGAGCCGGAGGTCGCTGTTCACCTCCGCGCTGCGCATCGGGCGCGACCACATCGCGTCCACCGTCTACACGATCGCGTTCGCGTACCTCGGCGCGTCCCTCCCGCTCCTGCTCGCGGTGTGGCTGCAGGAGCAGCCGCTCAGCATCTCCCTGACGACCGGCTCGATCGTCGAGGAGGTCGTGCGCACCCTCGTCGGCACCATCGGGCTGGTGCTCGCCATCCCGCTCACGACGGCGATCGCCGCCGTGTGCGTACCGGGCGGTCCCGCCGCCTCGCGACCTGCGGCGACGGCGCCGGACGACCGGCCGGTGGAGGCGTCGGCCCCGGTAGACTCGGCCGCGGCGATGGATCCCGCCGAGGTCGTCGTCGCCGGCACCGGCCAGATGAGCGATGCGGAGTTCTGGTCCGACCGGCGTCGCCGCGCCTGAACCGCCCTCCCGGCTGATGGTTCCTGTCTGCACGCTTCCCCGCGGATAGGAGAGTCATGCCCGTCGCGAGACGACGCCCCCACCACCTGGACCCCGTGCTGCTGCTCGTGGTCGCCGTCGGCGGTGGCGTCGGCACGTGCGCGCGGTACGCGCTGTCCAACGCCCTGCTGCCCGAGCACGGGCTCCCGGTCGGCACGCTCACCGCCAACCTCGTCGGAGCGTTCCTGCTCGGCGTGCTGCTCGAGCTCCTCGTCCGTGCGGGGCG
Organism: Luteimicrobium sp. NPDC057192; assembly: GCF_042670205.1. Lineage (NCBI taxonomy): Bacteria > Bacillati > Actinomycetota > Actinomycetes > Micrococcales > Luteimicrobium > Luteimicrobium sp. NPDC057192. The sequence goes on from NZ_JBHUWD010000032.1 coordinate 47,181, forward strand.
CGAGACGCGCGGGCGCCGGGTGCTTCGCCTCGGCGTCGGCACCGGATTCATGGGTGGCTTCACGACGTTCTCCAGCCTCGCGCTCGAGGTGGAGCGGCTCCTGCAGGACGGCCGCGTCGGCCTCGCTCTCGCGTACGGGCTCGGGAGCGTCGTCGTCGGGTTCGCCCTGTGCCTCGCCGGCGTCATGCTTTCCGCTCGGCACCACCGACGGCTCGGCGTGCTGCTTCCCCGCGATCCCGACGCCCCGGAGCCCGGGCTGTGAACGGCACTCTCGCCTGGGCGCTCGTGTGCGTGCTGGGCGGCGTGGGCGCCGTCACGCGGTTCGTCGTCGACGGCGCGATCAAGGGCCGCTGGACCCACGCCTTCCCCGTCGCGACGTTCCTCATCAACGTGAGCGGCTCGTTCGTGATCGGCGTCCTCGCGGGCGCGCTCGCGTACGGGCCGCTCACGCCGGACGGCTACCTGCTGCTCGCCACGGGCTTCTGCGGCGGGTACACCACGTTCTCGACGGCGATGGTCGAGACCGTGCGTCTCGTCCAGGCCGGGGACGTGCGGCGGGCTGTCGGCAGCGGGCTCGGCACGCTCGTCGTGTGCGTGGGGGCCGCGGCGCTGGGCGTGGGGCTCGCGGCGCTCGTCTGGTGACGACCGCCGCGGCCTCCCGCCCGACCGGCATGCTCAGCGGGCCCGCAGGCGCTGCGTGACGAACAGCGCTGCCCGGTCGAGGGCCTCGTCCGCCTCGTCGAGCGTCCCCGCATACGCCTGGAAGACGTGCGGCACGTCGGCCGTGACGTCGAGGACGACGTCCACCCCTGCGTCCCGGGCGCGGTCCGCGAGGCGGACGGCGTCGTCGAGCAGCAGCTCGTTGGTCCCGACCTGCAGCAGGACGGGCGGGAAGCCGGTGAGGTCGGCCAGGACCGCGGGCGCCGCGAGCGGCTGCGCCGCGTCCTGGTCGCCGAGGTAGACCGCGCCCATCCAGTCCATGTCGGCGCGCCTGAAGAACGGGTCGATGCCCTCCTTCGTCGTCATCGACGCGCCGGACCGTGTGTGGTCGAGGGCCGGCGAGAACGCGACGATCCCCGCCGGGACCGGGAGCCCGGCGTCCCTCGCGGCCAGGGTCGTGGTCACCGCGAGGTTGCCTCCCGCGGAGTCGCCCGCGACCACGATCGACCCCGGCGTGGCGCCGTCGTCAAGCAGGGCGCGGTAGGCGGCGACGCCGTCCTCGATCGCGGCCGGGAACGGGTGCTCGGGCGCGAGGCGGTAGTCGAGCGAGACCGCCCGGACGCCTGTGCGGCGCACGAGCTGCGCGGTCAGGGGCATCGCGGTGTCAGGAGAGCCGAGCGAGAACGACCCGCCGTGGAAGTAGAGGATCGTCCCGGGCGCGGGCTCGCCCTCCGGCTCGACGACGACGGCCGGGCGACCGGCGAGCGTCGCGGGCTCGCGCCGGACGTCGGTGGGGACGGCGAACGAGCCCATGAGGGCGGCAAACCCGGCCCGCATCGCCTCGATCGGAGCGGGACCGTCGGGGTGCGGGGCTCGCTGGAGCGTCTCGTCGAGCGTCCGTCGCTGCTGCCTGCTCATGGGTGCCTCCTGGCGTCGTGGATGCCACGGAAGTAGATGCCGTGGCATGTAGATGTAGACTCTATGCCGTGGCATCGACTCTGGCAAGCGCCCCCCGGCTCGCGTTCTTCGACGACCTCGTCCGGTGCGAGACGCGCCTCTACAACGCCGTGGGCGAGCGGCTGCGCGTGGAGCACGGCCTCACGACGGCGCAGTACGAGCTCCTGCACCGGCTCGCCGACCGTCCCGCCTCCCGTGTCGCCGACCTCGCCGCCTACTTCGCGGCGGGCGTCGGCGCCGTCAGCAAGATGGTGGACCGGTCCGAGGCGCGGGGGTGGGTGCGGCGGGTGCCGAACCCGGACGACCGGCGGTCGTCGTTGATCGAGCTCACCGCGACCGGCGCCGCGCTCGTCGTCGAGGCGCGGCGCACGTTCGACGCCCGGCTGCGCGAGCTGCTCGAGCCGGCGCTCGCGCCCGGCGAGGTCGCCGTCGTGGCGTCCGCGCTCGCCCGGTTGCGGGGCTCGCTGGAGGAGGCGCGGGTCGGGCTCCCGGTCGGCTGACCCCCTCGACCCTCCTGGCCCCGTTGCCCCCGGCTGGTTGACCTCGTCGCCGCGAGGTAGCGCTCTTCGCTCGAGGTAGCGCGAAGTCCGTGCTACCTCGGGCGAACAGCGCTACCTCGGCGCGGGGGCCGGGGTCGAGGCCGGCGCTGAGGTCGAGGCGGCCGAGGCTGCCGTGGCCGACGGCATGTCGGGACCGAGGATCGCGGCGAGCAGGTCGCCGAGGCGGTCACGGCCGGCGTCGTCGAGCACACGGAACGACTCTCCCAGGACCCTGTCAGCCTCCCGCTGCGCCTCGGCGCGCAGCCTCTCGCCCGTCGCGGTGATGCGGTGCCGGACGGCGCGGCCCGGGCCGTCGACCCGCTCGACGAGGTCGCGGGCGACCATGCGGGTCGCGAGCGTGCCCATCGACTGGTCGGTCTGGAACGTGAGCACGGCGAGCTCGTGCAGCGAGGCGTCGGGGTGCAGGTGCAGGTGGCGCAGGGCGTCCCACTGAGCGACCGTCAGCCCGAGCGGGGCGAGCCGTGCCTCGAGGGCACGGTGGTGGCGCACCTGGAGCCGCTTGATCGCGAGCCCGAGCCGGCCGGCGCTGTACGAAGTCCCGTCTGCCATGGCCGCAGCGTATCAGGTTGCTGATATAAGGATGCTGAGATAGCCTCGCCGCATGATCATCGACGCCATCCCCCTGACCCTGTCCGACGTCGGCACGGGCGTGCCCGCGCTGCTGCTCCACGGCGGAGGCGGCCCCGCGTCGGTCGCGCCGTTCGTCCCGCTCCTGGCCGAGCGGCTGGGCGCCCGCGTGCTCACACCGACCCATCCCGGCTTCGCGGGCACCGAGCGCCCGGACGAGCTCACCACCGTCCGGCAGCTCGCCGAGCTCTACGCCCGGCTCCTCGACGAGCTCGACCTCGACGACGTCACCGTCGTCGGGAACTCGATCGGCGGCTGGGTCGCGCAGGAGCTCGCGCTCCTCGGCTCGCCGCGCGTCGGGCGGGTGGTCCTCGTCGACTCGGTGGGTGTCGAGGTGGCGGGGCACCCGGTCGCGGACTTCTTCGCGCTGACCTTCCCGGAGCTCGCGGAGCTCAGCTACCACGACCCCGAGCGGTTCCGGATCGACCCCGACGCGCTCCCGCCCGAGGCGCGCGCCGTCCTCGCGGCCAACCGCGCCGCCCTCGCCGTCTACGCGGGCGCCGGCATGACGGACCCGACGCTGCTCGCGCGCCTGCGCGACGTCTCGGTGCCGACGCTCGTCGTCTGGGGCGAGGACGACCGCATCGCCGACCCGGTCTACGGGCGGGCGCTCGCTGACGCCATCCCGGGCGCGGAGCTCCGCGTCCTTCCCCGCACGGGCCACCTCCCGCAGCTCGAGACTCCCGACGTGCTGGCGGACGTCGTCGCCGAGCACGTCGCGGCACACCCGGCGCCCGCCGCGAGGTAGCGCTTCTCGCTCGACGTAGCGCGAAGTCCGCGCTACCTCACGCGAGACGCGCTACCTCGCCGGGGGCGGGGGCTTACAGGTCGCCCGTGCGCTGCAGGTACCTCATGACACCCCAGCCGATGGGGATGCGGGCCCAGTACGTCGCGACGCGGAACAGCACGACCACGGACGTCGCGATCGGCGCCGACACGCCGGCCGTCGTGAGCCCGAGGATCAGGGCGGCCTCGATCGCGCCGATGCCGCCCGGCGTCGGGACGGCGGACCCGGCGGCGTTGCCCACGAGGTAGATGACCGCGACGTCGACGAGGTTGAGGCTCTGCCCGAACGCGGCGAGCGCGGCGTCGAACGCGAGCACGTAGCCCATCGACAGCAGGACGTTGCCGCCGACGCCGAGCGCGAGCCGTGAGGGCTGGCTGAGCATCTGCGAGAGGCGGGGCCAGACCTGCTGGAGCGTCGGGCCGACCCGCTTGACGATCCATCGCCGCACCGCGGGCACGAGCAGGGTCGACGCGGCCAGCGCAGCCAGCCCGCCGATCGCGATCATGATCGTCGTGGACGGGAGCGAGACGAGCGCGCCGCCGTCGCCCGACGCGAGCGACAGGACCAGCAGGATCCCGACGGTCACCGCGAACTGCGTGAGCTGGACGAGCGCCACGGTCGCCAGCGCGAGCGACGTCGTGACCCCGCGCCGCGTGAGGAGCCGCAGGTTGAGCGCGGCCGGGCCGATCCCGGCGGGCGCCGCGAGCGCGACGAACGAGCCGGCGATCTGCGTGAGGAACGTCCGGATCCACGGGATCTTGACGGGCGAGAACGCGACGAGCGTGAGCGCCGCGCCGATCCACGTGAGGATGCCGAGCGCGAACGTCGCGACCGCCCACCACGGGTTCGCGTCGGCGAGCGCGGAGGTGATCTCGTCCGCGTTGATCGTGGTGATGATGACGGCGACCGCGACGACGGTCAGCGTGAGCGTGATGATCGTGCGGACGGAGAACCGGGTGAGGTTCTCGGGCTCGAGGTCGGCCTCGGGCATGCGGTCGACGATCTCGGCGCGGAGCTGCTTGAGGATCGTCTTGTCGGAGCGGACCTCCTCGCGCGTCGGCGCGGGGAGCGCGATCGACTGGAGGATCGGACCCACGGACTCGAGGTCCTCGGGGCTGAGCGCGCGGGCTGCCGACTCGACGGCGCGCTGCGCGCCGACGGCGAGCGCGAGGAGCGCGAGCATCTGCGCCAGGTCGAGGCGTCGCGCGAGCTCGGGCGACGCGACCTCGCCGGACTCCCAGCCCGTGAGCCAGACGTGGGGAGGCCGGCCGTCCTCGGCACCGACGAGGACGACGTCGGAGGTGAGCGCACGGTGCGTGAGCCCCGCGTCGTGGGCCGTGCGGAGCTGCAGCCAGGCGTCGGCGAGGACGTCGTCGTCGAGCAGGTCGTGGTCGACGTCGCGCAGCGAGACGATCCCGTCGACGTGCTCCTGGACCAGCAGCATCGAGTCGACCGACTCGGCGACTCCCAGGAGCCGCGGGGTCCGGACGCCCGCCGACGCCGCGGCGTAGCTGAGCAGCGCGGCGCGCTCCGCGGCGGCGCGCAGCGAGATCGCGTTCCGCGCCTCGAGCCCCCGGAGCCGGAGCGAGCGCCACAGGCGGGTGAGGAACCCGACGACCTGCCGGTCGCCGTCGAGCACGACGACGTCCCGCCGGTCGCCGTCGGACGTGAAGAGCGCGTAGACGCGGTTGTCGCCCGCGCGGGTCAGGGCGACCGCGGCGGGGTCCCAGGTCGCGACGATCGCCTCGGCGGGGTGCCGGACGGTCTGCGCGACGGACGGGTGCTCCCCGGTGCGCAGGTCGGCGACGTCGACCTCGCCGGTGACGTGCCCGTCGGTGACGCTCGTGACCTGCTGGCGGCGCAGCACGCCCTGCGGGTCGGCGACGTCGCGCACGCGCACCAGGTAGGTGGGGGTGAAGCCGGCCCGCCGGACGCCGTCGACGAGGTCGGGGCCGTAGGCGCGCTCGCTGCGCACGCCCGACAGGTAGCGCACGCCCTGGCCGGCCATCCGGCCGAGCAGCAGGACGATCACGGCGCCGGGCAGCGTGATCTGCGCGGTCACGAAGACGACGGCCAGCGCCACCCAGAGCAGATTCCACGACCACTTGACGGTGCGACGGCGCGACCGCGGCCCGGCCACCGTGAGGAGCCCCGCGATGCCCGCCACGTACCCCGGGAGCACGACGCCGTAGACGTTCCCGCTCCACACGCTGAGCCCGGAGATCATCTCGTCCGAGCCCCAGGCGCGGATCGCGGCGTCCGCGGCGACCGAGAGCAGCAGGCCGGCGATCCCCGCGGCGAGCGACTCGAGCATCTGCCGGCCCAGCCGGCGGAACGCCAGCTCCGTGAGGACCGCGAGCGGCACGAAGACCGTGACGAGCCCCTCGAGCACGGCGACCGGCACCACGAGGATCCGCGCGAGCAGGCTCGAGAAGCCGTGGATGTCCTGCGCGACGCCCTCCGTCGTGCCGTGGGCGTACACCGCGAGCAGCAGGACGACGACGATCCCCACCGCCGACAGCACCACGCCGACCGCGTCGCTCGGGTGGTGCACGCGCATGGCGGGCGTGTCGACGACGCGCACCACCTCGTCGTCGCGCGCGGTGCCGGGCATGGGGCCGAGTCTAGGTGGCGGGTGTGTTTCCGCCCGGTACCGGACGGGCCGTGTCTCGACGACGTCACCCGGTCGTGCGGACGCCGCCCGGACGTCGTCGGGCGAGCGGAGCGGGGCGTCGGTAGCGTGGCGAGCATGACGGCGACGACGTCCCCGGGGGCCGCGAGCGGCGGCAGCGCGGCGGCCGAGCAGATCCCGCTCGAGTTCCGGCGCGTGTGGCTCGTCGCGATCGTGCGCGGCGTCCTGCTGCTGGTGCTCGGGCTGCTGCTCCTCATCGACCCCGTGCGCACGGACCTGTCGACGATGCGCTGGGTGCTCGGCGCGTTCATGATCGCCGACGGCCTCGTCGCCGCGCTGGCCGCCCTGTGGCACCGCAACCAGGCGAGCTGGCAGGTGTGGCTGACCCAGTCGGCGGTCGACGTGATCCTGGGCCTCGTCGTGCTGGCGTGGCCCGACCTCACGCCCAAGGCGCTCTACTACGTGCTGGCTGCGTGGGTGATCGCGCTGGGTGTGACCCTGCTCGTCACGTCGAGCGTGCTGGCTCGGTCCCGCGACATCGAGTGGTCATGGACGCTGACGGCCGGCGTCGTGGCGTTCCTGTTCGGCATCCTACTCGTGCTGCGGACGGGTCAGGACGAGTCGGACCTCGCGACGACGTCGCTCGTGTTCGCCTTCTTCGCGTGGGTCGCGGGTGCGATCTACGTGGTCACGGGCTTCGCGACCCGGGCGCTCGCCCTCGAGCTGCGGTCGCTGCGGGCGCAGCTCGCCGAGCGGGGCGTCACGGCCGCACCGGCGCGGCTCGTGCTCGGCGGCGTCGGGGAGGGGGCGCCGCGACCGGCCCCACGGCCCGCGAAGCCGCCGCGGACGGCCCCCGGACCGACGAAGGAGCCCACGGAGAAGAGGGCGCGCCCCGAGAAGAAGGCGGACGCGCCGTCGTCGGGGGCGGCACCGGGCGGGACGACGCCGGCGCCTCCGTCCGCGCCGCCGGCGACGGAAGGCGGCTCCGACCGGACCGAGCGGATCCGGCCGGCCACGCCGACCGACCCTCCGACGCGCGTGCTCCCCACGGACGACGACCCGGACCGCGAGGACGGCGGCGCGCCGTCGTCGGGGCCCGAGCGCCCGGCCTGACCCTCGCCCGGCCCGGGCCGACGGAGGGCCGGCTCAGCGCCAGGGCGGCGCCGCGCAGCTCCCGTGCTCGGTGAGCACGGGAGCCAGGAGCCGCGTCTCGGGCGGCAGGTCCTCGTCCTCGCGCTCGACGGCCATGGCGACCGCGGTCCGGCCGAGCTCGACGCTCGGGACGTCGATCACCGACAGCGGGACGGCCAGGTGCTCCGCGAGGCCCTGCGGGCTCACGGCCAGCACGGAGACGTCGCCGGGCACGGAGAGCCCACGCCGGGCCAGGGCGTCGAGCACGCCGGGCATCGCCGCCTCGTTGTGCACGACGATCGCCGTGAGGTCCTCGACCTCGGCGAACGCGCGGTCGACGGCGGCCGCCGCGCCCGGGTAGGTCGCCTCGCAGGGCACGACGGCGTGCCGCGAGCCCGCGCGCGAGGCCTCGCCCCGGAACCCGTCGATGATGCGGACGGCGTAGTTGGCGCTGCGCCGGATCGCGGCGTCGGGGGCGCCGAGGAGGGAGATCGCCTCGTGACCGTGGTCGACGAGATGGCGGACCGCGAGCCGGCCCGCCGCCGTGAAGTCCAGGTCGACGCACGCCAGGCCGTGCGTGTCGCTGGGCACGCCGATGAGGATCGCGGGCTGGCGGACCTGCGCGAGCAGGTCGAGCCGGGGGTCCTCGCGCTCGACGTCCATGAGGACGAGCGCGTCCACGCGCGATCCCGCCGCGAGGCGCTGGACCGCCTCGACGTCGTCCTCGGTGATCACGAGGACGTCGTCCCCGTGGCTGCGCGCGGCCGTGATGACACCCGTCACGACCTCCATGACCGTCGCGGAGTTCGTCTCGAGCGCGCGCAGCGGCACGACGAGACCGATCACGTCGGTCCGGTTGCTGGCGAGCGCCTGCGCGCCCGCGTGCGGGCTGAAGCCGAGCTGCGTGATCGCGTCGGCGACACGGGTGCGGGTCGCCGCGGAGATCGGGCGCTTGCCGGACAGCGCGTAGCTGACGGTGGAGACGGAGACGCCCGCGAGCCGCGCGACGTCGGCGATCGTGGCCATAGGAGGGATCCTAGGCAGCACGTGAGAGCATGCCGCGGTGGCCACCCCGTCGTCCCCCGTGAACGTCGTCACCGGCAGGCACGAGCTCCTCTACGGCGGGGACTACAACCCCGACCAGTGGACGCCCGACGTGTGGCGCGAGGACGTCGCGCTCATGCAGCAGGCGGGGGTCAACCTCGTCACGGTCGGCGTCTTCTCGTGGGCGTCGATCGAGCCCGAGCCCGGCCGGTTCACGTGGGGTTGGCTCGACGAGGTGCTCGACCTCCTCCACGAGGCAGGCGTCGGCGTCGACCTCGCGACACCGAGCGCGTCGGCGCCGCCGTGGCTCGCGCGGCTCCACCCCGAGACGTCGTCGGTCGACGCGGCGGGAGTGCGGACGAGCGTGGGCTCGCGCAACCACTTCTGCCCGAGCGCGCCCGCCTACCGGGACGCCGTCGTCGCCGTGGCGCGGGCGCTCGCGGAGCGCTACGGCGACCATCCGGCCGTCGAGCTGTGGCACGTCGGGAACGAGTTCGGGCAGGAGTGCTTCTGCGACCTGTGCGCGGGGCGCTTCCGTGCCTGGCTCGCCGACCGGTACGGCGACCTCGACGGGCTCAACGAGGCGTGGGGCACCACGTTCTGGAGCCAGCGGTACGCCGACTGGGCCGAGGTCGTGCCGCCGCGCGTCGCGCCGTACGTGCACAACCCGGCGCAGCTCCTCGACTTCCGGCGGTTCACGTCGGACCAGCTGCTCGACCTGTACCGGATCCAGGCCGCCGAGCTGCGCCGAGCCGGCGGCACGCCCGTGACGACGAACTTCATGGGCTTCTTCCCGGGGGTCGACCAGCACTCCTGGGCGGGCGACCTCGACGTCGTCTCCGACGACCACTACGGCGACCCCGAGCACCCGACCCCCGCGCGGTCGGCGCTCACGCACGACCTGCTGCGCGGCGTCGGGCGGGGACGGCCCTGGCTGCTCCTCGAGCAGGCGACGAGCGCCGTGAGCTGGCGCGCGCACAACGTGCCGAAGACGCCCGTGCAGATGCTCCAGGACTCGCTGCGCGCCGTCGCCCACGGTGCCGACGGCGTCTGTTACTTCCAGTGGCGCGCGTCGGCGTCGGGGTCCGAGCAGTTCCACTCCGCGATGCTCCCGCACGCCGGGCCCGACACGCGCCTGCACCGCGCGGTCCGCGAGCAGGGCGCGGTCCTGAAGCGCCTCGGGGCCGTCGCGGGGACGCGCGTGCCGGCGCGCGTGGCGCTGGTGTTCGACTGGCCGTCGCTGTGGGCGTCCGAGCTGCCCGCGCGTCCGTCCGAGCACCTGCGCGCGACGGCGCAGCTCGAGGCGTACCACCGGCCCTTCTGGGAGGACGGCATCCCCGTGGACGTCGTGCCCCCGGACGCCGACCTCGACGGCTACGACCTCGTCGTCGTGCCCTCGCTCCAGCTCGTGGGCGACGCCGCCGCGGCGAACGTCGCCCGCGTCCCCGAGCGCGGAGGGGTGCTGCTCGTGGGGCCGTTCAGCGCGGTCCAGGACCCGACGACGCGCGTCCGGACCGGCGCCTTCCCCGCGCCGTGGACCGGGGTGCTGGGCGTCGCGGGCGAGGAGTGGCGGCCGCTGCCCCCGGACGGGGTCGCGGTGCGCAGCGACGCGTGGGGCGAGTTCACCGCGCACGTCTGGTCCGAGAGCGTCGCCGCCCGTGACGCCGACGTCCTCGCCGCCTACGACGGTGCCGGCCTCGCGGGCGAGCCCGCGATCCTGCGCCGCACCGTCGGGGAGGGCGAGGCCTGGTACGTGAGCACGGTGCCGCCGTCGGACATGCTGGGCGCGGTGGTGCGGGCGTGCGCCCGCGCCGCTGGCGTGGTCGCGCCGGTCCTCGACCTGCCGCGGGGCGTCGAGGCGGCGGTGCGCGGGGACGTCGTCTTCCTGCTCAACGCCGACGACGTCGCGCGCGACGTCACCGTGCCCGGCGGCGCCGAGGACCTGCTCGGGGCGCCGGTGGCGGCCGGCCGGGTCGAGCTCGCGCCGGGCGGGGTGGCGGCGGTGCGGGTCAGTCCGTCTGGCCGATGAAGACGTGGGGCCGCGACTGCGTGATGTAGTCCGGGACCCACGACGCGACAGCGCGGACGCGCTGGTTCCACCCCGACAGCAGCACGAGGTGCACGCCGAGCCACGCGAGGAACGCCGGGAACCCGCCGAGGAACACGCGCTGACGGCCCAGCTCGGCGACCGCCGCACCGCGCCCGATCATCGCCATGTACCCGCGGTCGACGTACCCGAACGGCTGCGGGGTGCCCCCCGCGCGGGTCGCGAGGATGTTCTTGGCGGCCCACTTGCCCGACTGCTTCGCGACCGAGCCGAGCTGCGGCAGGTGGTCACCGCGCGCGTCGGTGATGTTCGCGGCGTCACCGAGCACGTAGACGCCCTCGAAGCCCTCGACGGTGAGGTCGGGCCGGACGTCGATACGTCCGCCGCGGCCCTGCGGGAGCCCCGACTCGGCGAGCAGCGCCCCGGCCTTGAGCCCGCCCGCCCACACGACGAGGTCCGCGGGGAGCTTGTCGTCGCCGAGGGTCAGCCCGTCCGGCGCGACGGCCGTGACCGGCGAGCCGAGCGCGAGCGTGATGCCGCGACGCTCGAGCTGGTCGGCCGCGTACTGCTGCGACCGCTCGGAGAACGGCATGAGCGGGTGGGGGAGCATGTCGACGAGCGCCACCGAGCTGCGGTCCGCCAGCTCCTTCGAGTAGAGCTCCGGGATGACGTAGCGGATGTTCTCCGCGATGGCGCCCGCGGTCTCGACGCCCGTCGGACCTGCGCCGACGACGGCCACCCGCACGGGCTTGCCCTCCGAGTCGGCACGGTCGAACAGGTCGACCAGCGCGTTCCCGAGCTTGCGGGCGTCGTGCGCCGAGTACAGCGGGTAGGTGAGCTCCTCGGCGCCGGGAGTGTTGAAGAAGTTCGGGACGGCGCCGCACGCGATCACGAGCGACGGCGCCTGGAACGTGTCGCCGTCGGCGGTCGTGACGGAGCGCTGGGCGGCGTCGATCTTCGTGACCTCGGTCCGGAGCACGCGCACCGCCGGGAGGTGACGGAAGATCGAGCGCAGCGGGCGCGCGATCGCCGACTCCCCGACCTGTGCCGTCGCCAGCTGGTAGAGCAGCGGCTGGAACTGCGTGTAGCCGTTCGTGTCGAGCAGGAGCGTGCGCACCCCCGCCCGCCCGAGCTTCAGTGCGGCCGCGACTCCGGCGAAGCCGCCGCCCACGACGATGACGTCAGGTTCCATCTGCGCTGCTGCCATGACTCGACCGTACGACCACCCGGGCCCGGAGGCTCACCGGGCGGCGGCCGCGTCGTCGGCCGTGCGTCAGGTGATGCCGAGCGCGTCCTTCCAGCTCTGCGGCAGCAGCGCGTACCCGACGAACGACACGACGTCGAGGATCGTGTGCGCGACGACGAGCGGCATGACGCGCCGTCGGCCCCAGCGGGACGTGTAGAACCACGAGAACAGGACGCCCATCGCCATGTTCCCGAAGAACGGACCCCAGCCCTGGTAGAGGTGGTACGAGCCGCGGAGCACCGAGCTCGCTGCGACGAACCTCCAGCGCCCCCAGCCGAGGTCGGTCAGGCGCTCGTGCAGGTACCCGACGACGATGATCTCCTCGAGCAGCGCGTTCATGATCGCGCGGGCCACGAGGATCGGGACCGTCCACCAGTAGGCGTTCAGCGCGGACGCCTGGACCTCGACCGTGATGCCGATCGCCCGGCCCAGCGCGTAGAAGCCGAGCCCGGGGATGCCGATCACCGCGGCCAGGCCCACCCCCCACGCGAGGTCCTTGCCCGGCCGGTGCAGGTCGAAGCCGATCGCGCGCGTCGCCGAGCGGCCGCGGTTCGAGAGCAGGTAGAGCGCCAGCACGACCGGCACCAGCGTGAAGACGATGCTCAGCACCTGGTACGTCAGGTCCAGGTAGGGGCGCGGCGACTGGCTCGTGTTGATGGCCGTCGACTGGCCCTTGAGCGGTCCCTGCGACAGCGCCGCGACCAGAGCCACGACCGCGTACACCGCCGACTGCCCCAGACTGAGGCCCAGGAGGATCCAGATCTCCGCCACGATCCGCGGACGGCGCAGCCAGGGTGGTGTCGGGCCCGTGGCCGGCGCGGCGGACGGCGCCGCGGGCGGGGGAGCGGGCGTCGTCGTCATGCTGCGGTTATAGCACCGCGACCTGCCCGTCCGCGGTGCGGGGTGCACGGGTCGTCCACATGATCGTCACCGGGCGTCTGCGGTGTCCCCGAGCAACGGTCGGAGACGGTCAGTACCGTAGAACGGACGTCCTCCGAGGACCCGGAACCTGACCACTCACCGACCCGAAACGCCTGTGACGCCTCGTACCCAGCCGCTGCCCCCGTCCCCCGACCACGACGACGACGTCACCTCCACCCGGCCCCTGCCGCCCTCGATCCCGCCCCGGCGGGCTGCTGGCGCGCACCCGCAGGCCCGGACGGTCCGCGTGCCGTCCGTGCCGGCGTCGGACGTGCCCGCGCACGGCACCGCGCGTCCCACGGCGTCGCGGCCGCCGCTGCCCGCGCCCACCGACCGGACCCGCGCCGTCCCGGCGCACGTGCAGCACGTCCCGGACGCCCACGCGGCCGACGGCGTCGCGGAGCGCATCGAGGACCGCGCCCCCAAGCCGTCGGTCGTCCAGGTGGCGGGCTCGGCGCTCGCTGCCGTGTCGTCGACGCTGCTGCTGTCGTACCTCGGGGTCGCCGGGACGATCGTCGGCGCGGGCATCGCCTCCGTGCTCACGGTGCTCGGCAACTTCGTCTACCAGCGGTCGATGCTGCGCGCGCACCAGAAGGTCGCGACCGCGCTGCGCACCGGAGCGCGTCTGGGCGCCGGTGCGTCGGCGTCCGAGGTCACGGCGACGACGACCTCCGCCGAGATACCGAGGAACGGCCGAGATACCGATGCAGACGCGGTATCTCGAACGAATCCCGGTATCTCGCCGAACGGGGACGCCCCGGAGGGCATCGCCCCCGATGCGGCGAAGCGTCGTGTCCGCCGCCGGCTCGTCGTGGCGGCTGTGGCGCTGTTCGCGGCGATCGTGGCGGTCGTGACGGTCGTCGAGCTCGTCGCCGGCAAGCCGCTGACGAACCTCCTGCACGGCACCGACGGTTCGGGCACGAGCATCTCCGACATCACCCGGCAGCGCAGCGGCGGTAGCGGCGCCCCCGCGCCGTCGCCCACGACGACCGAGACGGGCCGCACCACGGACGACTCGTCCACGGGCGGCACCACGTCGGACCCGAAGCCCACGACGACGCCCGACCAGGCCACGGATCCCACGACGGGCAGCGACCCGACCGGGTCCGGCTCGACCGGTTCCGGCACGGACGACGGCGCGACCGGCGGCTCGTCAGGTTCCGGCTCGTCCGGATCGAGCGGCTCGGACTCGTCGGGATCGACCGGCACGGGCTCGCAGGACGGCACGTCGACGGGCGACCAGGGTTCCGACGGCTCCACCGGTTCGGACGGCTCGTCGGACGGTTCCGGGTCGACCGAGCCGACGACGCCCTCCGACACCCAGCCGACGACGTCGTCCGACGCTGCGCAGGCCACCGTCCCGACGGGTTCGGCCGCAGGCGCGGACGGCGCGAGCGGCGCGGGTTCGTAACGGCCTTGCCTAGCGCCGAGCGCGCGACCCGCGGCGGCGCCCCCGCCGTCGAACACGAAGGTCCGGCGTCGCGCCAACCGCCCACCTCCGCGTTCG